>JAHEZE010000128.1 GCA_023251235.1 Sphingobacteriales bacterium
GAAGGGGCCGCCGATGCTGTACTTTCTATAAAAAGTGGCAAGATTGAAAAAGCTTTTTTTGTAAAAACAATTGCAGACGGTTTGCTGACTACACTGGGTGATAAAACTTTTCCCATCATTAAACAATTTGTAAAAGATATTCTTACCGTAAATGATGAAGAGATCATTGCTGCAATGAGATTAATTTATGAAAGAATGAAATTAGTTGTTGAGCCAAGTGGCGTAGTGCCTTTAGCAGCTTTACTTAAGAATAAAGAAATATTCGCCGGAAAAAAAGTTGGAATCATTCTAAGCGGCGGTAATGTTGATATGACAAAGTTTTCTGAATGGTTTAAAGATTAAAGTTGAAATCTATCATTTCTTCATTTTCAAATTTAATTTTGCTTTTGATTTATTAAACACATTTCTTCCCTTATCAATTCCACTTCTTTTTTTCTTTTGTTCATCAGCAGGCAGATGAATAAAATCCAGGCATTCTTTGCTACATGTTCCTTCGTATTTCTTTTTACATTCATCGCATTGAATAAATAAAAGATGGCAGGCATCATTTACACAGTTTACATGCGTATCTGCCGGCTTACCGCATTGGTGACAGTGAGAAATGATTTCTTTTGTCACCCTCTCTCCCAGCCGCTGGTCAAAGACAAAATTCTTTCCATGAAATTTTATATCCAGGCCTTTTTCTTTTGCCTGGTTTACGTAATTAATAATGCCACCTTCTAAGTGAAATACATTTTTAAAACCTTTGTGCAGCATATAAGCGGATGCTTTTTCACAACGAATACCGCCTGTGCAATACATAATGATATTTTTTTGCTTGTCCTCTTTCATCATTTCCGCAGCCATTGGCAATTGTTCCCGGAAAGTATCGCTGGGCACTTCAATTGCATTTTCAAAATGTCCCACTTCATATTCATAATGATTACGCATATCAATAACTATTGTGTCAGGATCATTCGACAGATAATTGAATTGTGCTGCATTTACATATTTCCCTTTATTTGCCATATCAAAATCAGGATCACTAATGCCATCTGCCACAATTTTATTTCTCACTTTAATATCCAGCACATAAAAACTTTTCCCGTTATCATCTACTGCAATATTTAACCGTAAATCATTTAATGACTCAATTGAATAGAGATAATTTTTAAAAGCATCCATATTCCCGGTTGGTAAACTTATTTGAGCATTGATACCTTCATGGGCAAGGTAAATTCTTCCCATCACATTCAGTTGCTGCAAATCTTTATACAAGGTATTCCTGAATACTTGCGGATCTTCAATTTTAAAATAACAATAAAATGAAATCGTAGTTCGTGAAGTAGGATCGTTTTTAATGAGTTCTTTCAGCTCCTTTCGGGAGATGCGGTTATGTAGTTGCGCCATTGTTTTGAATTTTAATTCTATGAAAAAGTTCAGAACCCCGGTTGCAGGCCGGGCAAAATTCTAAAGCATGACAAAGATAAGAATGATGCGGTAAGTGTAAAATAGTTCAGGTAAGAAATCAAAAAATTAAGAGTTAGAAGATCGCAGATAGCTTCCGCACATAGCGGCAAAGCCTGCAACAAGACCCCCGATAATTCCTGTTATAAGAATCAGTAATATTGATGAGCCTCCCAACGGAAGAACCTGCGCCATCTTTGCTGACAATACGCTGTTATTTTTCATATCAATCCAGAAGGCAAGCCCACCCCATAATAAAAACAAAGAAAGAAATCCGGCTAAAAAAGCTTTACCTGCTTTTTGATGAACCAATAAAGCAACTACGAAAGCAACAACAGCAAAGAACCACCACCATTGAATATATATGCCGCTGATAAAACTTAATAAGGCAGTAAGAACAATTGCTACAAGAAATTTCATAATAAATAGTTTCAGAGTTTATCAATAGTCATCTTCCATTTTACTTTTTTATCCATTTTGTCTCCTGCCTTCATAAACCAGAGGGAATAATATTTTCCTGCGGCCCACTGATCGACAAATGAATCATAATATTTACTTCCCGGATTTCCACTTTGCCCACCAGGATATACTCCATACGCTTCAGTCTGATCGGTAAGTTGAACAATCATGCGCCAACTGGGGCCATGAACATCTTTAGCAGCATTAATAATATTTTTACCCCCACCTATATTTAAATTAACCCTGCTCAATGCCGGTAATCGGAGTAAATGGCGTACAGTGGTGCCTTTATATTTTGCCCATTCCAGTTTTCCTTCGCTTTCTGATTTGGACAATACAGGAACTATTTTTTTAAACGAAGCCATTACTTCATCAGGTAAAGTTTCTTTTTGCGGCGTATTAATATTATCAATAAATGAAAATGCAGAGTCCCGCAATAATGCTTCAGCCAGTGTATATTGTTCAGGCCAGGTAAATGGTTTTTGAACTTTGGAAAGTTCATCCCCAAAAATTTCTACTTCAAGGCTATCTAACCAATTTTCAAAGACAGCGACTCCTTTTTCACCGGGATCATTTCTTTTATTCCAGTTTTTTGCAATATCAAAATACTTTTTCTCATCCCCGGTCAACTTTGATTCATCTGTATTTTTTATAAATAATGGCAAAATAAATTCAGCCAGAACATTATAATTTTCTGTTTGCAATTTTTCCATATCTGCCGGGGTAATATTGTTCATCCCTTTAAGAAACCTGTTAATCAGTAATCCCCTGTACAGATCATGATGTCCCCCGATATAATATGGATAAGCAGTATCAACCGGCAATTGATTGGCGCTGCTAACAAATCCTCTTTCAGGATTTATTAAATGTGGATTTTCTTCCATGGGTATAGTACCCTGCCACATATATGAACTGTCAGTTCCAGGCATTATAAAATCACCCTGCCTTTTCCATTTGACAGGAAAGGATGCCTGTTGCCAGATAGCAATATTTCCACTCTTGTCAGCAAAGAGACAATTTTGTCCCGGGCAGTTTAAATATGGCAATGCTTCTTTATAATCATCCAGGTTTTTTGCATGGTCAAGTTTGTAAAAAAGCATCATTTCATTAGATGGATCATGAGCTTTCCATCTTACTGCAAAGTATTTATCATTCTTTGTTCTTTTTCCAGAATAAGATTTGTCATACATGACAGGGCCGAAAATGGTAAACGCTACTGTATCATAAAATTCTTTTTTATTCCTGATATTAAAAGTGTCAATATGTAATTCTGCTTTTTTCCATTCTCCATTGAACCAATATTCCTGTTTGCTGTCATCTTTGAATTTTATTTCATAATAATCCCGAACATCCCTCATGGCATTAGTAAATCCAAAGGCGCAACTGTCATTAAAACCAATGATGATCGATGGAGAACCCGGAAAGCTGGCTCCATAAGCATTGAAGTTTGGCGTATGCAATTGCATTTCGTACCAAAGTGATGGCATATTCAAACTCAGGTGCGGATCATTACATAAAATGGGTGCGCCGCTTTTAGTTTTTGATCCTGCTACCGCCCAGTTATTACTGCCATTATCCTGGTCTGGTTTAAATTCATTTATGGCAGTTGAATTTTTCCAGGAAGAAAAAACTGAATCTGCTCCCACTGGAGGAATAGGAGTAAATGAAGGCGTAGGAAAAATTGTTCCTTTTGGAATAATTGGATCAAGCGAATCCTGTGTATAAGGATATAGTTTATCAAAGTCTGTTGAATTGAAAACTGATTTTGCATTGGAATATTCCATATCATTCTCCGGCCCTGCAAGATCAAGACTCATGTATTTAAGAAATAATGCAATTTTTAGGTTCGTCCATTTTTCCGGTCTGTAATCAAGTAGTTTATATTCCAGGGGTAATTCACTTTCTTTAAGATTTTCTATATAAATGTTTACGCCAGCCGTATATGCATCACATGCAGCTTTTGAAAGTGGATTTTTTTCTACTTCTTCTAAAGATTTTTTGGCACCATAGACCATTCCTAGTCTCCGCATATTTCTGTCAAAGTTTAAGACTGCACTGTCTGTACCGGGTCCAAGTATTTCACTTAACCTGCCCGCAGCTGCATAGGATTGAAAATCCATTTGCCATAGTCTGAATTTTGCATGCAGATAGCCCTGAACAAAATAGGCATCTTCGTCATTTTGGGCAAATACATGAGGAACTAGTCGTTCATCAAAATAGACTTCAGCTTTGTCTTTCAATCCGGGTATTTTCAACTCAGCAGTAAAGTCTTTGTCTGCCGGTTCTGCATTCTGCCAGATACCATATTGCGGACTTAAAAATTTTCCTATTGGCGGGATGCTGCCCCACTTTTTATTGAGGCCATAAACTAACCCGGTGGTAATAACCGCTGAAATCAGGAAGGGAGTAATTCGCATGAGTAATGAATATTTTGGGAAAATAAGAAAAAAAAGTTAGTCAGGGGTTTTGAGATGACAAGAATCAACCTTTTGGAGATAATTTGTTATTAATTTTCAGGTAGTCAATATCTCTTATTTATCCAACAAATTCCTATTTATGAAACATCAACCCCATCTTCTATTTGCAATTACGGTCATTTTAATGACTGGTTGCACAAATAAAAATTCAACGGGAAATAAAGAACTAAAACAAACCTTTACTGCACCGATGATCATTCCGTCATCGCCTGATACACTGATGGCAAATGGCAGAAGGAATATTTTCCTGGTAGGCCGTCGGGAAGAACCTGGTTTGTTTGTTGAAAGGGCTATTTTTCCACCCGCCTACAAATCAAATCCACATACTCATCAGGGAAACCTGAATATTACAGTGATTACAGGTTCATTCAATCTTGCCCTGAGCAGTAATCCGGATTCTGCAACCATCGCTAATGTTTATGGGCCAGGGAGCTTTGTAATCATTCCGGCCAATCAGCCACACTTCGAGTGGTTCACTGAAACAACCGTAATGGATATTACAGGAATCGGGCCTTTAAAAACAATGAATTTAACAATTGTACATTCATCAAAATAAATTTTTTGAGAAAAGATTCTTTTTTGTAATTTTCTGAATACCAGTCACGTCAGTAAAAAAATCTTCTCATATTTTTTTAACTCTAAAATCAACTTCAAATGAGAACTGTTACTTTAATTGCCATCGTAGCTATGGCATTGGAAATTCTGGCAAGTTTGTATTGGCAGCTCATAGATTTACACGCCTTTAATTATAATGAAAAGGTTGCGATATTCATCCGGCCTGTTTATCTGCTGTCCAATATCGGGCTGCTGATTTTCTTTATCCAACTATACCAGAAACAATCTAAAAATTAATTTTATGAGTACTGAAATTAATGAAGCCATGGGTTTATCTCAAACCTCCGGACAATCTGGCAATTCAAATAAGCCGGGTAAATATGCTTACTTAGGGAAGATTGCCGGGCTTATTGCTGTTTTTGCCTGGATTACAGGCGCCTTGATATTTTTAGCAGGAATCGGATTTGCTTCTGCAACTACTTCCAGTTACGGCGGTAATGCAGGTATTTCTATTCTTTTCATTCTTGTTTATTTGTATTTGGGTGCATTTATTATTATTTCTTTGCTGGCTCAGGCAGGAATAATAAAAGTCTTAATAGACATTGAAGAAAATACAAGAAAAAGCAGCCTGAAATAATTTACTCTTTTTAACAGGCAGGTGAATTTGTATGTTGAATATCCCGGATGCTTTCGGGGAAATATTTCTTTTTTTCTCAGCACTGTGCTGATCTCTTTAATTTGTTTGACTAATTTGATGTTTTTTTTGGTAACTTCATTCTAAACAATTCAATCATGGGATTCATAATTTTTTTAGTTATTCTTGGCATACTTGTTCTTTGGCTGGTAGGTTTATATAACCGCCTGGTAAGTCTGCGAAACAGAAGGCAGAATGCTTTTGCTGATATTGATGTTCAACTGCGCCAACGACATGACCTGGTACCGCAACTGGTAGAAACGGTAAAAGGATATGCCGGGCATGAAAGAGAATTATTGACTAAAGTAACTGAAGCCAGGTCGGCTGCAATGAGTGCAAAGTCTATTGAAGCGAAAATCGGGGCAGAACAACAACTCAGTTCGGCTCTTGCAGGATTAAGAGTGCAGGTAGAAGCTTATCCTGATCTTAAGGCTAACCAGAATTTTCTCCGGCTACAGGATGAACTAAGCGATATAGAAAACAAACTGGCCGCTTCAAGACGGTACTTTAACAGCGCCACGACAGAATACAATAATTCAGTGGAAATTTTTCCTTCCAATCTAATTGCCAGAAATTTCGGATTCAATCGTGAAGTGATGTTTGATCTTGGCACTGAGAAAAGGGAATCGATGGATGAACCGCCAAAGATTCAGTTTTAATTTTTATTTTCAGATTAAAGATTGAATGAAATACATTGGCTTATCCACACAGATTCGTAAAAATAATTTCAACTCATTTTTACTTTTAATTGCATTCCCGATTTTATTAATGGGAATGTTTTACCTGATTGTATTTTTTGTTGTAGAAAAAAATAATTCCGGTTACGGAAATGATCAAAGTACTGATCCCAATTTGGCTTTTCTTTCTATTGCCCCATTTATTTTGATCGGCGTTGGTATCTGGTTTTTGATAGCATGGTTGGGACATGCTGCTTTTATACGGCTGGCAACAGGCTCAAAACCTCTGGAAAGAAAAGAAAACATGAGGGTGTATAACCTCGTTGAAAACCTTTGCATCTCCCGTGGAATGAAAATGCCTAAAGTAAATATCATTAATGATGATTCCCTGAATGCGTTTGCCAGCGGGATTGATGAAAAAAGTTTTTCCATTACTTTATCAAAAGGTATTATTGAAAAACTGAATGATGAAGAACTGGAAGGAGTCATTGCACATGAACTATCCCATATAAGAAACCGGGATACAAGAGTGTTGATCATCTCCATCATCTTTGTTGGCATCTTTGCTTTTTTAGCAGAACTTGCCTTTCGCAGTCTTCGTTTTACCGGCAGGGGAAAAAGAGACAGTAAAGGAGGGGGCCTTATTATTTTAATCGCAATTGTTGTTACTGCCATTGCTTATTTTATTTCCATGCTGTTGCGTTTTGGCATCAGCAGAAAAAGAGAATACCTGGCAGATGCGGGGGCTTCAGAGATGACAAAGAAGCCATATGCACTGGCCAGTGCCTTACGTAAAATTTCAGTTGATCCGTTTATTGAAGCAGTAGAAAGCAGGGATGTAGCGCAGTTATTTATTGATAACCCACAAATATCTACACGAAGATCCGGTTCATGGAATAATCTTTTCTCTACACATCCGCCGCTTGATAAAAGAATTAAACTTTTAGAACAGTTTGTATAAGAATGAAGCCTTACCGGCCGACATGAAAATTGACAATTGATTTAAACAAAATAGAATGAGAAAACTAATTGCAGCAATCAATATGTCCCTTGACGGGTTTTGCAACCACACGGCACTAATAGCAGATGATGAAATTCATCAACATTACAATGAGCTATTACGTAACGCAGACACTGTTATATACGGAAGGATAACATACCAACTTATGGAAAGTTATTGGCCAACTGTAGTAAAAAATCCTACTGGTAACAAAACAACGGATGAATTTGCAGT
>JAHEZE010000129.1:0-5956 GCA_023251235.1 Sphingobacteriales bacterium
TCCACCGGTTAGTTTATCAACAATATAATGTGAATTGAAAAAGAAAAAAGTAGCAAAAAAGAAAAGGCAGTAATAATAATAATCTATTACCAGTATTTTCATTATGCAATGCTAAAGGACTGAAAATAGAATCTACTCCAACTCTTTAAAAATATAACGTTCTTCGTATTCAATCTCAAAAGCTTTCAGCATTTTCCGGTATTCATCTAAAAATGTTTCTTTCTTATGATGGGCTTCCTGGTTTTGTATGTAGCGGATAACACTGTCCACATGAGATTTGGAATAAGAGAAGGCCCCAAAGCCTTCCTGCCATGCAAATGCTGATTTACAAAACTTATTTTCCTTAATCCATTTACTGGTTTCTGATTTTACATTTTGTGCCAATGATGAAATGGACTGATGCGGCCGCAGACCAATGAAAATATGAATATGGTCGGGCATGCTGTTTATCTGAAGCATTTTGTGTTCATTTTGCTGAAATATGCCGGTGATATATTGGTGCAGTCTTGGTTTCCATTCTTTCTGAATGAGTGCGGCACGGTATTTCACCGCAAATACGAGTTGAATGTGGAGTTGTGTGAATGTGTTTGCCATGCAGGATGGTTGTAAAATAAATATACGAAATCATTAGTTGCGTTCCAGCGGAACGCTTCTTGGGTTGAAAGAATGTTGCGGATTAAGGAGCGTTCCGTAGGAACGCATGGTGTCTGATGTTTTAATTTAGGAATAGCACCAGACGTTCCAATGGAACGTTTTAATCATTCATTATAATGTTACCCATGAGATGTCCCTATGGGACAAAAAACAGTTTGATAAATGTTAAATGGAATTGTTGCAGTAGCAATATCTTAGCGGTATAAATGAACGGCATGCAGCAAATCATCGAATGTGTTCCCAATTTCAGCGAGGGAAATGATTTGGATTTGATAAAAAAGATCACCGATGAGATTGAAGCGGTGGAGGAAGTTCGTTTGCTGAATGTGGATCCGGGCAAAGCAACTAACAGAACGGTGGTAACATTTGTTGGTAATCCCGAAGCAGTAATTGAAGCGGCATTCAGAGCTATTAAAAAAGCAGGAGAGTTAATTGATATGAGCAAACACAAGGGAGAACATCCGAGAATGGGAGCTACTGATGTTTGCCCGTTGATACCGATCGCTAACATCACAATGGAAGAAACTGCTAAGTATGCACAGCAATTAGCGAAAAGAGTGGGAGAGGAATTGAACCTGCCTGTGTATTTATATGAAGCGGCACAACCGGATAAAAGCCGCAGCAATCTTTCAGTGATCCGTGCCGGCGAGTATGAAGGATTTTTTAAAAAGATAGCTGAATTGAAACCTGATTTTGGCCCGGCAGTGTTTGATGCAAAGCGTGGAGCAACTGTTATTGGTGCAAGAGATTTTTTAGTGGCGTATAATGTAAATCTTAATACTACTTCTGTTCGGCGTGCCAATGCAATTGCATTTGATGTTCGTGAAGCAGGAAGAAAAATAAAAAATGAAAAAGGTGAAGAAATAATTCAACCAGGCAGTTTAAAATCTGTGAAAGCTATCGGCTGGTATATTGAAGAGTATGGCATCGCCCAGATCAGTATCAATCTTACCAATATAAATGTTACTCCTGTTCATATAGCTTTTGATGAAGTGTGTAAGAAAGCAGAAGCCCGTGGGATACGGGTTACGGGATCTGAGTTGGTCGGGCTGATACCTTTGCAGCCGATGCTGGATGCAGGGAAATATTTTTTGCGAAAACAAAAACGTAGCGTTGGTGTTTCAGAAAAAGAATTGATAAAAATTGCCGTGAAGTCTATGGGTCTTGGTGAATTATATCCCTTTAAACCGGAAGAAAAAATTATTGAATATATGTTACAGGATAAAAACGATAGCCGCTTAGTAAACATGCCGCTTAATGATTTTGCTGATGAAACAGCCAGTGAAAGCCCGGCCCCGGGTGGTGGTTCTATTGCTGCTTATATTGGTTCGCTGGGTATTTCATTGGGAACAATGGTGGCCAATCTTTCTTCGCATAAAAAAGGCTGGGATGAAAGATGGGAAGAGTTTAGTAACTGGGCAGAGAAAGGTCAGCGGTATAAAGATGAGTTGTTGCGCCAGGTGGATGCGGATACAAAAGCATTTAATCAAATTATGAATGCGATGAGTTTACCAAAGGGAAGTGATGAAGAAAAAGCGATTCGCAAAAAAGCAATCAGTGATGCTACAAAGTTTGCAATTGAGATACCTTTTAAAGTGATGCAGGTTTCTTATGATAGTATGGAAGTGATTAAAGCAATGGCGGAGGTGGGTAATCCAAACAGTGTTTCGGATGCAGGGGTGGGAGCACTCTGTGCCCGCAGCGCCGTGATGGGTGCTTTTATGAATGTGCGGATTAATGCTTCGGGATACGATGATAAGAATTTTGTGGATGATGTGATTAAGAAGGGGAGGGAGATTGAAAAGAAAACAATAGAATTAGAATCTCAGATATTAGAAGTGGTAAATAGTAAGATTGGTGTATAAGAAGTTTAATCGCAAAAACGCTATTTTTTTTTAGACTTTAATCTCTCTTTGCGCATCTTTGCGACTTAGCGTCCCTGCCTGCTGGCAGGTAGGTTGGCAGTTAAGAAAAAAATATAATGCAGCATTTAAAAATATATAACAAGCAGGAAATTTTATCGCTGACAAAAATCAGAAGATTTGAAACCAAGCTTGGTGAACGGTTACAGGTGGTGAATGATGCAAACGAACTTATAAAATCATTGGCTGGATCAACAGCCAGGTATGTATTGTTTGGTATTCCTGAAGATTTGGGAGCGAAAGGAAATTTAGGAATAGGAGGGACTGATACTTTATGGATTCCATTTCTGCAAAGTTTTTTAAATATACAAAGCAATGATTTTTTTGATGGCGGCGAAATTTTATTACTCGGCCATTTTGATTTTGGCGATATACAATTCCTGATTGATAAAACTGCCAAAACAGATGATGAGAAAATAGAAGCTTATCGTCATGCCGTGAATACCATTGATGATGAAGTAGAGCAGCTGGCGAAAATTATAACGGCAGAAAAGAAAATTCCTTTGGTAATCGGCGGTGGACATAATAATTCTTATCCCTTAATAAAAGGAACAGCGAAAGGCTGGTTGAAAGCAGGTGTTATACAACTGGCGCAAATCAACTGCATCAACCTGGATGCACATGCCGATTACCGCCCGATGGAAGGAAGACATAGCGGTAATGCATTCCGCTATGCAGATGAAGATGGTTATTTGCAGAAGTATTGTATTGTTGGCCTGCATGAAAATTATCTTCCGCAGAATGTGTGGATAGATATCGTGAACAATCCATTTATTGACTGCATCACTTTTGAAGACATCTTTGTACATGAGAAAAGAAGTTTTATGCAGGCAGTATCTCATGCCACCGGATTTACCGAAGGCACACTAACCGGAATTGATATTGATCTTGACTCTATTCAAAATACACTGAGCAGCGCTATGACGCCGATTGGCATCACACCTGTTCATGCCCGGCAATACATATCCTTTGCCGCGGCTGATACAAAGCCGGCTTACTTACATATCTGCGAAGGCGCCACAAGATTATCGGATGGAAGAACCGATGCTACCAGTGGTAAACTGGCCGGATACCTGGTGAGTGATTTTGTGAAGGGGAATATGATCTAGCCGGCAGATTTTGCTTCCAGCTCCATAATTTTTTCAAAGGCCGCTTCGTATCGTTTGTTCAGTTGCTCAACTTCCGCATTAGCCTTTTTAAATACTTCCTCTGCATCTCTGAATTTTTGTTTATCAGAATAAACAACGGGGTCAACCAGTGAGGCTTCCAGTTCCTGTTTCTTTTTATTCATTGCAGCTATTTGTTCTTCCAGTTGCTGAAAAAGTTTTTGCTGTTTCTGGAGTTCTTTTTTATGTTCCTTATTAATGGACAAATGTGCTTCAGGTTCATTTACTTTTTTTGAATTGTCTTTTTGGTCATCCGTTTTTTTTGAACTCCCTTTTTGTTTACTGTTCCATTTACTCAATGAGTTATTTGAATTTCCTGATTCCTGACTACTATCTCCCGACCCGGGGCTCTTAGTTTCAAGCTTCTTCATTCTTTCTTTCCATTCCACCCACTCTTCATACCCACCTTTGAATTCTTTTATTTTATAGTTATCAATTTCCCAAATCTTATTAGCTGTTTTGGAAACAAAATAACGGTCATGGCTTACAAGAATAATAGTGCCTTCATATTTGTTCAATGCTTCTATCAGCAGGTCGCAACTGTGCATGTCAAGGTGGTTGGTCGGTTCATCAAGCATCAGGAAGTTGGCTTTACTTACGATTGTTTTGGCTAATGCCACTCTTGCTTTTTCACCACCGCTTAATATTTTTATTTTTTTATCCGTATCATCTCCGCTGAATAAAAAACAACCAAGCAGGCTTCTTAATTCCATATCGGTCATCTGGCTGCCGCATTCTTTCATTTCATCCAGCACCGAATTATTAATATTCAATGCCTCCAGCTGGTGCTGCGCATAAAAACTTTCTTCAACATTATGTCCCCATTTTCTGTGACCTTTAAATGTTTCCGTGCCGGCAATAATTCTTAATAAAGTGGATTTACCTTTTCCATTGGCGCCAATCAGTGCAATTTTATCGCCCCGATCAATTTCAGCGGATGTGTGTTCAAGAATTTTTGTATCCCCAAATGATTTTGAAATATCTTTTAATTCCACCAATACTTTGCCGGGGGTTTTATCTACCCTGAAATTGATGCGGATATTCGGCCGTTCCAGCGCTGCATCTTCAATGCGTTCCAGTTTATCTAATTTTTTTAAAATGCTTTGCGCCATGGCAGCTTTACTTGCCTTGGCTCTGAATCTTTCTACCAGCCGTTCATTCTGTCTGATATAGTCCTGCTGATTTTCGTATGCCTTTTGTTGCTGGTCAATTCTTATTGCTTTTTCATTTTCATAATAATCATAGTTGCCATTATAAATATGAAGTTCCTGTTGATATACCTCAACAATTTTAGTAACCATCCGGTTCAGAAAATATTTATCGTGACTTACAATAACTACGGATCCCTGGTAATGCTGTAAATATTTCTCCAGCCATTCAATGGAAGGAAGGTCGAGGTGGTTGGTGGGCTCGTCTAATAATAATAAATCAGGTTGCTGCAAAATCATTTTTGCAAGCAATACTCTCATTCTCCATCCACCGCTGAATTCTTTATACGGTCTTTGCAGATCGCTGTTTGAAAATCCCAGACCCTGAAGAACTTCTTCGGTTTTGTGGTGAATATTATAAGCTCCCAACGTATCTAATTCATGCAGGCGGTCAGTGTATTCATGCAGCGTTTTTTCATCACCGGTTATTTCTAATCTCCTGCCAATTTCTTCAATCTCCTTTTCCAATTGAAGTACTCTTTCAAAAGCGCCAAGGGCAACCTGGAGAATAGAATCATTGGTATCAAAACTCAACAGATCCTGGTGCAGATAACCGATACTGGTATTGCGGCTTCTTTCCACCGTTCCCTTTGATGGGAGGTATTCACCAACCAGTAATTTCAGCAGGGTGGATTTGCCGGTGCCATTATAACCAATAAGGCCAATCCTTTCTCCGGGCTGAATATGCCAGGTAGCATCCGCTATAAGTGTACGGGCTCCGAATTCGAATGTTACGTTTGTAAGTCCTGCCAGCATAGTTTGTCAATTGACTGTTCAATTATTTTTAACAAGTTTGCAAAAATAAAGCATTATCAACTCAGCCGCCTTACAATTATCTTTGTACAGCCTGCGCTTTTTTATTTAAAAAAGTACTTACAAATAAAAGCATCGGCATGTAACATAAAAATTTTCAACTTATGAAGAAGTTTTTCATTATGCTCTTTGTTCTCATTTCGGTATTTGTGATTTGGAAATTTGTTTTTAAGAAAGAAAAGAATCCTCCTGA
>JAHEZE010000129.1:6056-7476 GCA_023251235.1 Sphingobacteriales bacterium
GCATCGGCATGTAACATAAAAATTTTCAACTTATGAAGAAGTTTTTCATTATGCTCTTTGTTCTCATTTCGGTATTTGTGATTTGGAAATTTGTTTTTAAGAAAGAAAAGAATCCTCCTGAAGCAAAACCTGTGAGCATGACAGTAAGCAAACACAGTGATACATTCAATCAATCCATGACAGAAATGATGGATACCTACTATGGACTTACTGAAGCTTTTGTAAACTGGGATACGGCTAATGTTCAACAATCGGCTTTGGAACTGCAATTAACCGTTGATAGTTTGAAAATCCAGGAAATGCAAAAGGATTCTGCTATTTATCCTACCGTACAAAATCAATGGGATATGGTGAAATCAGAAATTGCCGGTCTTATTGCAGACGAAGGGTTGCGGGAAAAAAGAGAATCGTTGAATATGCTTTCTCAACAGATCTTTGATCTGCTGCGTATAACAAAATATGATGTGGCAGAAGTATATTACCAGGAATGCCCCATGGGGCTGAATAATTATGAAGCGTCTGGTTTCTGGCTGAGTAACGAAGGGGCAGATGAAAAAAGAAGAAACCCATATCTCGGGCTTCATGATCCTAAGTATAGCAAAGCTATGCTGACCTGTGGATCCACAAGAGATTCAATCAGGATAAATTGATAGTGTCTGAACAATGAAATAATTTATTTGCTATTGGGGTTATGCTAAGAATTGCTGCAGTTGTTTTATTAAGCCTTATCTCTGTTTTTGTTCTTGCACAAAACAAGAATACACTTAACGGGTATGTAAAAGACAGTCTTTCCGGAGAATCTATCATCGGTGCTACTATCACAATTAACTTATCTATCGGGCAGTCAGGCTTGCTTGCAGGAAAGCCGGGTGACCTGTCAAAAGGTGTAACCAGTAATCAATACGGATTTTATTCTATTACTCTTGAACCCGGAACTTATTCAATCAGCATTACACACATTTCGTATCAATCAAAAAGAGTGGAACTGGAACTCCGGAATGATCAGTCATTCAATTTTGAAATCGTTCCTAAAACTTCTTCCATCTCCGAAGTGGTTATTTACACTAACCGAAGACGGGATGCCAATGTGAAGAATACAGAAATGGGAAAGATAGATCTTTCCACCAGCCGTATTAAAAACATTCCTGCTTTTATGGGGGAGGTGGATATCTTAAAAGCTATCCAGTTATTGCCCGGTGTAAGAAATGCAGGAGAAGGAAATGCAGGATTTTATGTAAGAGGCGGCGGCCCCGATCAGAATTTAATTATGCTGGATGATGCCGTAGTGTATAATTCCGGCCATTTGTTTGGTTTTTTTTCCATTTTTAATTCCGACGCCATTAAAAATACATCCCTCATAAAAGGAGGTATGCCTTCCCAGTATGGTGGCCGGCTTTCATCGGTGCTGGATGTAGCGATG
>JAHEZE010000044.1 GCA_023251235.1 Sphingobacteriales bacterium
TTTCTCCTTATCAAATTACAATTAACGCAATAGCTCCCGGCGCTACATTAACAGAAAGAACTTTGGATGATAAAGAGTATGAAAAAACATGGAGCCGCATTACCCCGATAGGAAAACCAGCCACTACTTCTGATATTGCTAATGCTGTATTATTTCTTGTATCATCAAATGCAAAACATATCACCGGTCAGAGTTTGATTATTGATGGAGGTTGGACATCGGTAAGTCCTTCGCCTTATTGAAATCCTGAGCCTATAGAAGGATTATTTACTCCACACCCTTCTTAAAAAACCGATCCAGTTTTTATTCATGATATTTTCAACATCATTATTTGAATAACCACGTTTAAAAAGCAATGAAGGAATGGTTTGCAGATCAGCAATTGTTTCGAGGTCATAAGGACATTGCTCTCTGCCATATCCACCATCAAGATCTGAACCGATGCCGACATGTAATGTATTACCTGCAATCTGACAGATGTGATCGATATGGTCAATTATTTTTTCAATATTGCAGTTCATTCCTTTTGGTATTGATTTTCCTCTCTCCCATCCCGGCACTATCATCCATGCATCGAATGCTGCGCCAATAACAGCATTTCTTTCAATCAGCACTTTTATCATTTCATCACTGAATTGGCGATTATGATTTACCAATGAACGACACATATTATGACTGGCCCAAACATGTCCATGAAAATTATCCATCGCCTGCCAGAATGCATCATCACACAAATGGGTGGCATCTAAAATAATATTCAACTCTTCCATTTTTTTCAGCAATGCCAAACCATCTGCATTCATTATTCCTTTAGAATTTGTTCCGTTTGCATATCGGCCCGGGCCATAATGCGCAGGACCAACTGCTCTTAATCCATATTCATAAGCTCTTTCCAAATGATGAATTGTGATTAATGAATCCGCTCCCTCCAGACTTAAAATATAACCAACGGGTTTTTGTTCATTCGGGCCATCATCATTCCAGATTGCAAGATGAATGTTAAGTGATCGAAGATCTTTTATCTGCACCATCTCACCTTGCTCTTCCATTGCTTTATACCAGGCAAGTTGTGCCTGCGTTTGCGCCCATGCCTGTTCGGGTGATTGCCAGCCGGACAATTTACTACCCGGCGCAATATATCTTGCAATTTGTGTAGCCACTACCAAACCAATATTTCCTTTTCTTAATTCTGGTAAACAGACTGTTGAATTTCCACGATCAGGTTTATCCTTCATCCCTTTTTCTCTTTTACGAATTTGTTGAATGGATTGTTGCAAATCACGGTTCCATTCCATGGCATTCATGGCAAGATCAAGATGTGCGTCGAGTATGAACATGTTTACCCCCAATCCCCTAAAAGGGTGTTTTGAAATTTTACTAGTAATGTTAAAAAATTATATTTCAATTTTTCTATCCCTTGCGATAGTTTTCCATTCGCCTGTTACTTTCCCATTTTCAATAATAAAAACTCTTTCATACAAAGCAATGGTAGGACAAACATGATAGGGTAAGCCATAGAAAATATCTCCGGCCTTATAAGAATTCTCACTTTTTGTTTCCAAAACAAGATGTTCCTCGCTTTGGCCCACCGGTTTTAATCCTTCTGTATTTAAAAAGAAAACTCTTTTGCTGATTTCATTTTCCGCGGAGACTGATTTGTGTCCAAGATCGATACAAATTTTATTGGATGCAGGTAAAGAAATAACTCTTGTTACAAGCACTATTGCCGGCAAAAATTTTTGTTCGGGGCAAAGGTCGGTGTAGCCTTTGTCCCAATAAACAAATGTGCCGGGACTGCATTCCACATCTTTTCTTTTGCAATGAATGGAAAAAGTTGGCGAACCACCGGCAATAATCGTTGGCAACTTCAATTCCTCATTCAAATTTTTAACTGTTTTGAATGCTTCATCACATTTTTGTTTTTTTATTTCAAAATCAGCATCACGAATATGACCATCATAAGCATGAAGACCTGCAAGAGTAATTCCTTTTAATGTTAAACAATGATGGGCTAACTCAATTGCTTGTTCGTCCGGAGAAATTCCTGTGCGGTTCATCCCAACATTCAGATCAATAAAAACTGGAACGGAAAGATTGTTTGAGTTAAATACTGAAGCCTGTTCATTGGCCGCAGCAATATTATCCGTTAAGCAGGAAAATTTTGTTGCCGGATATTTTTTAATTAGCGAAACAAAACGGTTCAGTTTGGGGCCAAGCGGTTGATAAGCTAATAAAACATCCCGTGCATTACATAGTGCCAGCATCTCTGCTTCGGCAATGGTGGCGCATTTAAATTTTGTAATCCCTGCACTTAACATTAACCTGGCAACATCAGGCGATTTATTTGTTTTGATATGAGGACGAAGACGGCTGACTTCTCCAATCATATCAATTGCGAGCTGGATATTATGCTTAACTCTTTCAGGAAATACAACCAATGCCGGAGAATCCAGCTCATTGATGTTTTTTATTTCAAACCAGTTTTCTGACATATTGATTCAATATATTTCGAACATTGCTTCAATTTCTACGGCTACATTATTAGGTAATGAACCCATGCCCACAGCGCTGCGAACACCAATTCCATTTTCATCACCCCATAAATGTGCAAAAAGTTCACTGCAGCCATTGATGACGATGGGATGCTTTTCATAATCAACAGTGGCATTTACCATTCCCAATATTTTAATTACCCTTTTTACTTTATCCAGGCTGCCCAATTCATTTTTGATGGAAGCAAGAATAGCCAGACCGCATTGTTTTGCCGCCATCTTGCCTTGTTCCTCATTTAAATCTTTGCCTAATTTTCCTGTTATAGTACTGCCATCATTGTTTACAGATATATGGCCGGAAACAAATAAATGCTTACCATCAATCAGACATCTTTTATAAATTCCTTTTGAGGTCGGAAGAACTGGTAATGTCAACCCGGCTTGTGCTAATTTTTCTTCTATTGTCATTTTATTATTATTTAGATAAAAATATTCAAAATCATCACACCAATTAATCCCGCCACAGATACAATTGTTTCCATAAGCGACCATGAGCGGATGGTATCTTTTATGCTAAGGTTAAAATATTCTTTAAATAACCAGAACCCGGAATCATTGACATGAGAAAACATTAAGCTCCCTGCCCCCACAGATAAAACCATCAGGTTGGGATTTACATTCAGTGTTGTAATAACAGGAGCCAGGATGCCGGCAGCCGTTAACCCGGCAACTGTTGCTGAGCCAATACATACCCTGATGGTAGCCGCAATGATCCAACCCAGGAAAAGCGGATGAACCGACCAGCTTTTTAGCATTTCCCCAATCTCACCACTCACTCCGCTATCAATCAAAATTTGTTTTAACGCCCCTGCTCCGGCTACAACCAAAAATATTAATGAAACATCTTTTATTGATTCACCATAAAACTCCATAATCTCTTTTATTGATTTGCCGGTACCCGTACCCAGTGTAAATGTTGCAATCATTAAAGAAAGCAGCATAACAATCACCGGGTCGCCAATGAAAATAATAATCTGTCCGAATGTTTTGTCATCTGTTTTCATTAAAGGCAAAAGAGTAGACATAGCAAGTAATAAAACCGGTAAAAGTGATGTGAGGAGGCTATTAGTGGTTCCGGGTAATTTATCTTCCGGCTTTTCTTTTACCTGAAAAGTATGAAGCGGAGTCGATTTTATTTTTTTCAGTGTATTTGAAAATAAAGGACCCGCAATAATAACCGCAGGGATTGCGATCATGATACCATATAATAAGGTGCTGCCAAGGTCAGCATGAAACTGAGCAACCAGTGCTGTAGGCGAAGGATGTGGTGGCAGGAATCCATGTGTAACAGACAAGGAAGCAATCAATGGTATGCCAACATACAAAGCTGGTAATTTTGTTTGATAAACTACGGAGAATACTAAAGGAATCAGTAAAACAAATCCTACATTATAAAAAAGCGGAATACCCACAACAAACCCGGTCAGCATCATTGCCCAGCGAATATGTTTTTCTCCAGATAAATTAATTAGAACTTTTGAGATGCGTTGCGCAGCGCCGCTTTCCGCCACCAATTTCCCAAACATAGCACCTATGCCAATAATAATAAATAACTCGCCCAGCATATCGCCAATTCCTTTTTTAACCGATTTGGTCAGCGAATCAAGAGGAATACCCAATAGCCATCCTGCAAGCAGTGAAACAATAAGAAAGGCAAGGAAAGGATTGAACTTTGCCCAGGTGATGAGAATAATCAGAGCAATAATGCAGGAAAGAATAATAATTAGAGACATGTGAAATCAGTTGGCGATAAAAATGAAAACATCTCAATATAATAAATAATATCTTTTGAAAGCAGATGAGTTTGGGCATTGGAGCTTATTGCGGTATTTTTGTTCCCCCATCCCCTAAAGGGGTGTATAAATCTTTTATAAAATTTTTTAATCCCTCTTGAAGAAATAGGGGCATGACTCAACCTAAACGATATTTAATTACCAGCGCACTTCCTTATGCCAATGGTTTGAAACATGTGGGTCACCTGGCTGGCGCCTACATACCAGCTGATATTTATGTACGCTACCTGAGAGCACAAAAGAGAGATGTGGTGTTTGTTTGCGGCAGTGATGAACACGGAACCGCTATTCCTATACAGGCAATAAAAGAAGGAACTACTCCCCGGGCCATAATTGATAAATATCATACAGCCATGAAACAGGATTTTGAAGATCTGGATATGAGTTTTGATATTTATCACCGCACAAGTGAACCATTGCATCATGAAACTGCACAGGAATTTTTTACTTACCTGAATGAAAGAGGTGAGTTGGAAATCAAAGAAACGGAACAATATTATGATGAAGAATCAAAAAATTTTTTAGCGGACCGCTATATAAAAGGAATTTGCCCTAATTGCGGAAGTGACAGAGCATATGGCGATCAGTGTGAAAATTGCGGAAGAACATTAAGTCCGGATGAATTGATCAACCCGGTGAGTACACTGAGTGGTAAAGTGCCCATAAAAAAGAAAACATCGCATTGGTATTTACCCTTGGGGAAACATGAACAATTTTTAAGAGAGTGGATTCTTGATCAACATAAAGATGATTGGAGAGCCACCGTGCTGGGTCAATGTAAAAGCTGGATTGAAGGGGGTTTACAATCAAGAGCTGTAACAAGAGACCTGGAATGGGGAATAAAGGTTCCATTAAAGGATGCGCCTGGCAAAATTCTTTATGTTTGGTTTGATGCGCCGATCGGCTACATCAGTGCAACAAAACAATGGGCCATTAATAATAATAAAGACTGGAAACCTTACTGGTATGATAAGGATACCAAACTTGTACATTTTATTGGTAAGGATAATATAGTCTTTCATTGCATAATCTTTCCGGTAATGTTGAAACTGCATGGAAATATTCTGCCGGCTAATATTCCGGCCAATGAATTTTTAAATTTAGAAGGCGATAAGATGAGCACCAGCCGCAACTGGAAGCTGGAGATGAGGGATTACATTAATGATTTTGTAAAAAAAGAAAATGGAGGCGGACAATGTGTGGATATGCTTCGGTATTATTTAACCCAAATAGCACCCGAAACAAAAGACAGTGAATTTACCTGGAAAGGTTTCCAGGATGCAGTAAATAGTGAACTGGTAAGCATCTTCGGAAATTTTGTAAACCGTACATGGGTGCTGATGCATAAACTCTGCAGAGGTAAAGTACCACAGTTGCATGAAGAAATACTGGATGATGAAGACAGGTGGATTATAAAAGCAATTGAAAATGTAAAACTGAAAGTTGAAAATTTAATTGAGGAATACAAATTTCGTGATGCGTTGTTTGAAGCAATTGATTTGTCAAGAAAGGGCAATCAGTATATGCAGAAGAAGGAGCCGTGGATCAAAGCGAAGAAGTTAGAGGCTGCAAAAGCCTCCCCCACAGGGGGAGATTTAGAGGGGGTTCAAAAAGAAATTGATAATTGCCTGCATCTTTGTTTACAGTTAACCGCTAACCTTACCATTCTTATTAATCCATTTTTACCCAATACAGCTAAAAAAATGCTGCATATGATGAAGGTAGTTGACAAAATGCTGGATTGGAAAAATGCAGGCAAGCTGAACCTGTTAAGTGTGGGGTATTCTTTAAGGGCGCCTGAACTATTATTCAGAAAAATTGAAGATGAAGAAATAAAAGAACAGATGGAGAAATTAACTGCAAATTCTGTAAAACAAAAAAATGATGCTAAAGTGGAAGAAATAAAATCATACACCGAAAACCAGAAATCAGAAATACAATATGAGGATTTCTCCAAACTGGATCTCCGTATCGGAACAGTAACTGCCTGTGAAAAAGTAGAGAAAGCAGATAAACTTTTAAAGTTAACCGTTGATCTTAGCAGTGAAACAAGAACCATCCTTTCCGGTATTGCACTTCATTATAAAGCAGAGGAAATGATTGGAAAACAGGTGGTGGTCGTTTTTAATCTTGCCCCACGGAAAATGAAAGGCATTGCAAGCCAGGGAATGATATTAACTGCAGAAGATAAAGATGGCAAACTCCGGTTGTTAAAACCCGAAGAAGCGGTGAGTCCAGGTTCATTGGTAAGTTAAAATAAAGTTTGCCTGCGGAGAACCCTGTGCCTTTTTCATTACCATTTAATTTAAGTAAATTGATTATTAATAACCCGGCGATTGAATGTGGATAGTCTGGCTTGAAAAAAAGATTTTTAAAACTCTCGGCATTGTGCTGGGTGTTATTATTATTCTTCTTACTGCCATCCATATTTATGTTGTCAATAATGCAGAAAAACTACTTGAAGATCTTGTAAAAACCAGGTCGAACAACAAACTCCGGTTAAAAGTAAAAAATATAAAATTTAATTATTTCAGCCGGAAAGTAGAAATGGAAAATGTAGTTTTCTATTCGAACGACTCGCTGGATCTAAATACTTCCTACAAATTTGATGTAGATAATATCAGGCTACGGGTAAAAGCACTGCTTCCGATCTTTACACGCAAAGAATTGCAAATTGATTCGCTTTACTTATCGGCTCCGAAAATTGCAGTAACCCTTTTGAAAAAACCTGATTCGGCCGGAAAGAAAGAAATATCTATCCCGGAAGAAATGGGAAGAATTTATAATTCCATTATTGATGCATTAAAATTGCTGCAAGTAACCCGGTTTGAATTCAATGATGGTCAATTTGCCATACAGGATAAAATACATTCTGATCAAAAACCGCTTCTTATTACCAATATGCATATGCATATTGACAACCTGAAGATCGATTCCTCCCAGGATAAAAATAAATTTTTGTTCAGCGATCAGATGGTCTTCCGAACCCGAAACCAGAATATATTATTTCCTGATGGCAAACATCAACTTGCTTTCAGCCGCTTTCGGATCAACATCAGGAAAAAAATTATTGAGATTGACAGTTGCACCTTATCTGGTAAAAAAACGGATAGCACCCATGCAGGTTTTAACGTATTTCTTGACAGACTGAAACTTATTAATGTTGATTTCAATGCGCTATATCAGAAAGAACTGATAAAAGCCGATACAGTTTTTTGTGATAACCCCAATTTTAAATTTGAGTTAGACATTAAAAACAAAACAGGAAAAAACACCAATCTTCCGGGTCTCGATAAAATAATTCAACAGCTGACAGGCGACATGGCTCTCAATTATATTAACGTGTCGAATGCAGGAATTAATATCACCGCATATAAAAACGGAAAACCGACATCTTTCAATTCTACTAATAATAATTTCGAAATGGAAGGCCTTACAATTGATCAAAGCCTCCCTCATCCGGTTTCATTGACCGGTTTTTCAATGGCCATTCGCAATTATGAAAACTATTTGAACGACAGCAGTTACATTTTACGATTCGATAGTATTTTATTCAGGGAAAACAGAATACTTCTCAGCAATTTTTCAGTTAATACAGAGCCCTACCATGATACCAGAAATATTAAAGTACAGCAATTTGCCCTTAGTGGTTTATCATGGTCTGATCTGCTTTTTGATAAAAAAATAAAAGCTCACCAGGCCACCTTGTATAACCCGTCGATCGATTATACCCAACCTGCCAATAAAAAACAAATAAGGGGGAATAATGCTTTTCTATCATTAGAAGCTATTAATAAACTGATGCAGCTGGATCAATTACAGATTGTAAACGGCCAAATAAATATTAAAACAAGAGATAAGCATGAATTTCACTTACTCAATGCAAACCTGCTATTAAAAACACGTGAAATTGTCAGGGCTCCTGAAATAAACAATATTCAACATTCAATCAGGGAACTTGATTTTCTTAAAGGATATTTCAAACTCAATAACCTGGTTGTAAAAATGAATGATGCATCTTTTGAAGAAAAAAATAACAGGTTGACTTTGGGAAAATTGAATTTTTACAATGCTGATCAAACAATAAATGTAAATGCATCCAACATTGCTTTAGACAGTCTTTTATTTAATGCAGCTGACAGTTTAATTAGTGCAAAAGGTATGAGTTGGCAAAAGGCAGATATTGAAATAAATTCATTGCCAAAACAAAATATTAAATCTCAATCGCCCCTTAAATTTCTTCTTGAAAATATAAAGGGAGCTAACACTTCTATAACTGTAAATGGCGAACAGAATGATTTTTCTGCAGTTTTTAATTCAATTAGTGCTGGCAAAATATCAAAAAAGGGTAAAATAATTGTTGATGATTTTAAAACAACAGGCGAAAACCTCACTACTGGTTCAAAACAATCTGAACTATCTATCAGGAACTTTACAATAAAGGACCATGAAACAAGCTCATTTAACTCTATTCGTTTTCTTCAACATTCCAATATCGATTCCGCCGATATAAATATTGCACAACTTAGTTTTATTCCTGATGTCAATAGCATGGTTGAAGGCAATACATATTTAAAACAGGTAAAAATAATAGATCCGAAGATTAATATTAAAACAAATCCAAAAAACAGCACCACAGTAAAAAATAAAAAGCCACTTCCCTTATTAACTATTGATCAGGTGAATATTGAACAACCAAAACTTACACTTGAAAATAATAGAATAAATGGTTTAAAACAGATAAGATGGAATGGAGGAGAAGCCGATATGGTTTTAAAAAATATAAAAACTAATAATGATAATTCAAAAATTGAGATCGGTAGTCTAAAAAGTACATTATCAGATTTCATGTTTCAGAATAAAAATGAAAAATGGATAAACAGTGGCCAGGGCAAACTGGATGCTCAGTTTGAAAATATTTTTATACAACCAGGTGATTCATTACACTGGCAGCTTATGGTAAAAAAAATAGAAGCGACAAATTTCGGCTCTGACAGTATTGGCAAAAACCCGGCTCATTGGAAAATAAATACCGGCAAAATTGAAAATCTGAAAATAGGCTCCGCTTTTATCTCTGCTTTGCCAAAGATCATGGAAAATAATCCTGATTTTTCCATTACCAATATTTCAGGGCAGATTACAGATAATAAGAATAAATGGTATTGGGAAAATTTTGCCTACTACAAAAAAACAGAGTCGGCTTCACTGGATACGTTTTCATTTCTTCCTGTAATGACAAGGGATGAGTTTATTGCAGCTACTCCCTGGCAAACAGATTATATGACAATTAATACCGGACCATTAAGTATAAATAAAATCGAGATAGAGCAATACATTAAAGACAGTACAATCAAAGCCGGAAACATCAGCATTTCTTATCCTTATTTTACGTCCTACCGGGATAAACGTCCCCCATTCCATGAAGGAATTATTAAACCTTTGGCGGTAAATCTCATAAAAAAAATAAATCAGAAGATTTCAATTGATACCCTGCAGATTTCAAAAGGTAATATCGTTTATTCGGAATTAAATGATAAGACAAAAGAAACAGGAGTGATTTCTGTTACAAAAGTCAACGGAGATATTTTCCCGATAAAAAATTACAACCTTACTGAAAAAGATAGTCTGCGGATAAGATTAAACGGCTACCTGATGGATTCAGCCTGGCTCAGATTGAGAGTAAGGGAATCCTACCTGGACTCACTTGCCGGATTCTTAATTACACTTAGGATGCGTCCCGGGTCATTATTATTCCTGAATCCGGTATTGATGCCACTGGCATCCATTAAATTACAATCGGGATATCTTGATACCCTGGTGATGAGGGCTGTGGGAAAAGAATATCTTTCGTTAGGAGAAATGAGAATGTATTATCATCATCTGAAAGTACAATTTCTTAGTAACGGCAGTGAATCAAAAAAGAAATTTCTTACCGGCCTGATGACATTTATTGCCAATAGTTTTGTTATTAAAAATGAAAATAAGAAAAGAACTGGTATAGTTTATTTTCCAAGATTGAGAGATCGTTCCTTTATTAATTACTTCATAAAAATTGCGATGAGCGGGGTAGCATCAAGTATTGGGGCAAAAAAGAATAAAAAACTACTTCGCAGGTATAAAAAGCAAATTAAAGTGCGTCAACTTCCTCCGATCGATTTTGATTAAAAGATATAGTTATCTTTTTATCGGGTATTTCAGAATATTTTCTGAATTTTTTAATTTTTTCCGGCAATAAACCCTGAAAGGTATAGTTATTGCAAGGATAAGCCGTCTACTTTTTACACTATAGAAATTTTGCTGTGATATTAGTTACATGGCCGTAAGCTGTGTTTACTAATCTTTACTTATTGAGATAATCTGCCTTACGCATAATGTTAAGACAGATTTATTGGTATAAAACTTTTGTAGAACTATGCGCCAAAGAAAGATCATTACCGCTCTGCTTTCAACAGCTGCATTAATTTTCATCATAGGATCCTGCAAACATGAAATTCCGGGTTTATCTGGAAATGGAAATGTTACCACAGTCGGTAATACAACAGATCCTTGTGATCCCGATAAAATTTATTTTGAGCAGCAAGTGTTACCAATTCTGGTTTCCAACTGCGCCCAAAGCGGCTGTCATGATAATGCATCCCGAAAAGAAGGTGTAGTATTAACTTCTTACGGAAGTGTAATTAATACAGGAGGAGTAAACCCCGGTGATGCCGGGGGAAGTAAACTGTATAAATTGATTGTAACAACAAATAAAGATAACCGTATGCCACCGTCACCCTCTGTCGCTCTTACTCAGCAACAAATAAATCTTATTTACAACTGGATTCAGCAAGGGGCACAGAATTTAATATGTCAGGATTTCTGTGATAGCAATACTTATTCTTACAACGGAGCCATAAAAACAATTGTACAGAACAAATGCCAGGGATGCCACAGTGGTACTTCAGCAGGGGGAGGAATTGATCTAAGTACCTATACAGGAGTTAAGACAACTGTTACAAACGGAAAATTATGGGGCTCCATCAATCAACTTCCCGGATATTCATCAATGCCAAAAAATGGGGCCAGGCTTTCCGTATGTGAGATAACGCAATTTAAAAAATGGATGGATGCCGGTTCACCCAATAATTAAGAAATGAAAAAAAAATGGATAACGATATTAATTACCAGTGTAGTTTTTTATGGATGCTATTATGATGTAGAACAACAGCTTTATGGTATAAGTGGACCTTGTGATATTTCAAATGTCACTTTCTCCAGTTCTATAACCTCTGTTTTACAAAATTATGGGTGCCTGGGTTGCCATAGCGGGGTATCAGCATCTGGTGGTATAAGATTAGATAGTTATTCATATGTGAAAACAATGGCCATTAATGGGAAATTATATGGCTCTATAAACTATAACTCAGGTTACTCGCCAATGCCTAAAGGAAGTAATAAAATGCTGAGTTGTGATATTAATAAAGTAAAAGCCTGGATCAATTCAGGTAGTCCTAATAACTAAAATAAAATGCCATGCGTAAAAAAAAGATAATACTAATAATGCTTACAGTTACCATTATAAGTGGAGGCTGGTATGGATATTCTGAGTATAACAGGAAGCCAATAGATTTAAGTATATCTAAAGCAGATTTACAACTCAGTACTTCAGAACTGATAAGTAGCTTCGAAAATAATGTGCAGGAATCCAACAAAAAATACCTTGATAAAATACTTGCGGTAAGTGGAGTTGTAAAATCTGTAGAAAAAAATGATCAGGGTTTTTATTTTGTCGTTCTTAGTGAAAGAGGCAATATGTCATCAGTTCGTTGTTCAATGGATGAGACACATCAGCAGGCAGCAGTATTATTGACTGAAAATACTCAAGTCACTATTAAAGGAGTTTGTACAGGATTCAATTCAGATGAACTGCTGGGTTCTGATGTTATACTGAACCGCTGTGTTGTAATGAAATGATTTTCTAAAATTATTTTTAATACCCTGAAAAATAGATTATGAAAAAATTATTGTCTGGTTCTTTACTGGTCATTTTAACCCTTTCACTAAATGCACAGGACAAATATTTCACTAAAACCGGGAATATTTCTTTCAATTCAAAAACAGCATTGGAAAATATAGAAGCCCGTCACAAATCTGTTACTTGTGTAGTAGATACTAAAGCAGGAAATATAGCTTTTGCCATTTTGATGAAAGGATTTGAATTTGAAAAAGCATTAATGCAGGAACACTTTAATGAGAACTATGTTGAAAGTAATAAATTTCCCAAGGCAGAATTCAAGGGTGAAATCCTTAACAATGCAGAAATAAATTATTCAAAAAACGGGAACTATTCTGTAAAAGTTAAAGGTAAACTAGCGATGCACGGTGAAACAAATGATACCGAAGCTATGGGCACCATGATAGTAAAAGATGGAAAAATTCAGGTTAATTCAATTTTCAACATTCTTCTTTCTGATTACAAAATAGAAATTCCTAAAGTAGTTTCAGATAAAGTTTCTAATACGGTAAACATTGATGTGCGTTGTTCTTTAGAGCCACTTAAAATTTAGTTTCAATATTATCTTATGAAGAAGTTGTCACAATTTTTCTTTTTATTTTTTTTATTCCTCTCATCATCAGCCCAGGATAATGATCTGCTGAAACTTTTAGGAAATGATAAGCCTAAGAAAGAGTATGTCGATTATGCTTTTAAATCTTCAAGGGTTATCATGAGTCATAGCATGGAGCTCATTCGCCCGGGAGTTATGGATTTACGTATCCTGCACAGATTCGGGAATGTGAACCAGGGAGGGTATCAGTTTTTTGGGTTAGATCAAGCCACTATGAGATTAGGGCTTGATTTTGGATTAACAAAAAATATGATGATCGGAGTTGGACGAAGTACCAATAAAAAAGAGTTTGATGGATTTATTAAATACCGACTTATTCATCAGGCAAAAGGCCCGGGCTCATTGCCTTTTTCCCTTTTAATGGCAGGTGGAAGTACTTTAAACTCCACCAAATGGGCAGATCCTTCAAGAAAAAATTTTTTTTCCTCCCGGCTGGCTTATTACGGACAAGTAATAATCGGAAGAAAGTTTAGTGAAGGCGTTTCTCTGCAGCTCTCTCCAACAATTGTTCACAGAAACCTTGTGCCCACTTTGCAGGACCCTGCTGATATG
Source organism: Sphingobacteriales bacterium (assembly GCA_023251235.1). Lineage (GTDB taxonomy): Bacteria > Bacteroidota > Bacteroidia > Chitinophagales > Chitinophagaceae > VBAS01. The sequence goes on from JAHEZE010000044.1 coordinate 13,504, forward strand.
TTAGCAATAGGTGCTGGCGGAAGGTTCAAGTTAAGTAAAAGGGTTTCTCTGAATTTTGATTACTACTATAGATTAAATCCCAATAAAACTGATGGTACTTTAAATCCTTTTTCCATTGGATTTGATATAGAAACGGGCGGGCATGTATTTCAATTGCATTTTACCAATGCCATTGGAATGAATGAAAGAGTATTTCTTACTGAAACTACAAATGATTGGGCAAAAGGAGATATTCAGTTTGGTTTCAACATAAGCCGTTCATTTCAGTTGAAGAAGAGGAAATAAAATAATTTAATCCATTTCCAAAGGGAAAGAAACTTCCAGTGTACAACCGTGCCCTGGAGAAGACTTAATTTCAACTGTGCCATCAAAAGCATCCACCCTGTTAAAAATATTAATGAATCCGATGCCCCGGGGTTGAGCATCCGGATTGAAGCCCCTGCCATTATCCATTATATCCAGGTAGATAATATTTTTATTTTCTTTTATTGATATTGTTACTTTTCTGGCCTGGGAATACTTAATAATATTACTCGTTTGTTCCTGCACAATCCGGAAAATCATTAATTTTTGAACATCAGATAATTTTTTTTCCAGTTTTTCATCATAAATAAATTTTACTTCTATATTCTGAAGTGAACTCATATTCAGAACTATTTCATCAATACTGTGCCTGAGGCCAATTACTTTTACAAAAGATGAATTTAATGACCGGGAAAGTTTTCTTATTTCTTCCACAGCCATCATCTGATACTCCAACGCTTTATCCAGAAATTCTGAAGAATGCAAAGGATCTTTCTTCGCTGATTCAATAAAAAGTTTTGCACTCATCAATATCTGGTTCACATTATCATGCAGTTCTTTACTGATATCACTTCGCTCCGTTTCCTGGGCGGTAATGGAGGCATGGTTTATGGCTTTATGTTTTTGTTCTTTTTCAATCAGGAATTGGTTTTCCAGTCTTCTTTTTTCTGTAAGATCCCTGATCGCACCTAATATTCTCACCGGCTGGCCATTTCTGTACAGAATAATGCCGGTATCTAAAATAAATTTATAATTACCATTTGCACACATAAAAAGATACTCATCCTCCCATCTCTCATATCCCTTCTGTATATATTCATTTATTTTCTTTCTAACCCTTTCCCGGTCTTGTGTGTGTACTTTATTAAACCACCAATCCAAATCTGGTTTTATATCCTGACGGCTATATCCGGACAAATCACAGAAAGCATCACTCCGGTATATCTCATTTGTAAGTAAATCCAGATCCCATATAGCATCGGAAGTTATTTTTGAAACATAATAAAACCGTTCATTACTTTTTCTAAGTTCTTCTTCGCGGTTTACATGCTCAGTTATATCAGAAAAAGATACCACTACCGCGTAAGGTTCAAATTCGCCGGGATGTATCAATGCTTCCGAATTAATAGTTAACCATACCATTATTCCGTCGGGTTGTTTTATTCCCATTTTTACATTTCGCTGGGGAAATCCAGTTTGCAGACTTACAATTGCAGGAAATTCACTTAGAGGAAATTTACTGCCATCGGGTTTAATAGCATTCCAGGAAGGGCTTGCAGTGACCTTTCCAATTAATTCTTCTTCTGTAAAGCCCAGAATTTCTGCAGCACGTTTGTTGCAGGCAGATATTTTACCTTCAGCATTAATCATTACAACCCCATCCACCAGCGTATTAACCAGTTTTTGGTAGGTAGTCTCCGCTTCGGCCAGCTTTACTTCTGTATCTTTTTCTTTAGTAATATTATGATTTACAAAAATTATTGCTACCGGCTGTGCCGATTCGTTTAAGATAAAATTGGCATTCGTACGGAAATAATATTTTTCACCATCATGACGATGATAAATTACTTCACCTTCCCAACTTCCAATTGCTAATAGATCCCGTTGAATAGCTTTTAAAGAAGAATCAATAAGATTTGTATTGATGAGTTTGAATAGATTTTTGCCCATAGCGCCAGGCAAGCCATACAATTTTTCTGCTGCCCCGTTCCAGCCTTTTATATTAAACTCCAAATCAGTTTGGATTACCGCATCCGGAAGATTATGCAAAAACAATGTTGTATCCTGTAATGACTTATGACTTACTGTTAAGGAAGACAAATGGTTAGTATTAACAGAGGATCTGATTTTCATTGGATAAACAGGAACAATTAGTAACGAAAATTGTGCCTTAATCTTATTCATTACGGATTATTTCTTTACATGTCTTAAAAAAAAATTGGTTTGCTTTAAGAAAATCGGAAAAACTTCCTTGATCAAAGAAATTACCTGACTTATATAAAGGGTCAGGTTAAGTAAAATCACTTAACTTCGATTTTGTATAGTTGTTTAACTAACTAATTAATGTTATGCAGAAAAGAACAATAAAAAAGGTTGCAATATTAGGAAGTGGTGTAATGGGTTCACGAATAGCTTGTCACTTTGCGGGGATTGGTATTCAGGTTTTGTTACTTGATATTGCAGCCTCCCCCACTCCGGAAGGAAAGATATCAAAACCACCAGATAGGAATAAAATTGTAAATGATTCTTTACAGGCTGCTGTTAAAAGTAGTCCTTCTCCTGTTTATCATAAAGATGTTTTAAAGAAGATTACGACCGGAAATTTTGATGATAACATGAAAGATATTGCGGGTTGCGATTGGGTAATTGAAGTAGTAGTGGAAAGATTGGATATAAAAAAACTTGTGTATGATAAAGTGGAACAGTTTCGGAAACCTGGTACGCTTATTACTTCCAATACTTCAGGTATTCCTATTCACATGATGGCTGAGGACAGAAGTGAAGACTTTAAAAAACATTTTTGCGGCACACACTTTTTTAATCCACCCCGCTATTTAAGATTATTAGAAATAATACCTACACCACATACTGATCCGGCTATCATTGATTTTCTCATGAACTATGGCGATCTGTATCTGGGCAAAACAACTGTATTGTGTAAAGATACCCCGGCATTTATTGCAAACAGAATTGGAGTCTATGGTATTATGGCCTTATTTGGATTAGTTGATAAACTGGGATTGACCATTGACGAAGTAGATGCATTAACGGGACCAATTATCGGGCGACCAAAATCAGCCACTTTCAGAACAGCCGACGTTGTGGGAATTGATACATTGGTAAAAGTGGCAAAAGGAGTATATGATAATTGCCCGAATGATGAAGCAAGAGAATCATTTATTATTCCCGCCTGGTTGCAAAAAATGGTTGATAATAATTGGTTGGGTGATAAAACAGGACAAGGATTTTTTAAGAAAACAAAAGGTGGAAGTGGAGAAAAAGAAATTCTTACATTAAATTTTAAATCATCTGAATATGGACCAAGAGTAAAGCCAAAATTTACAACGATTGAAGCAGCCAAACCTATTGATGATCTCCAACAAAGATTGAAAATATTATGCGCTGGTCAGGATAAGGCCGGAGAATTCTATCGTCAATTTCATTATGGTTTGTTTTCTTATATCTCACATCGCATTCCGGAAATCAGTAATGAGCTTTACCGTGTAGATGATGCGATGATGGCTGGATTTGGATGGGAAATAGGAGCATTTGAAAGCTGGGATGTGCTGGGTGTAGAAAAAACAGTGAAAGCAATGAAGGATGCAGGCTATAAAGCTGCCGCATGGATAGATGAAATGATAGCAAAAGGAATTACTTCTTTTTATAAAATAGAAAATGGCAAACGCTTATGCTATTCTCCGCTTTCAGGGTCTTATTCCTTGCCCTTAGGGGAAGGCGGGGATGGGGCCTTTATTGTAATGAGTAATTACCAGGATAAGTTGGTTTGGAAAAATGACAGTTGCAAACTTTATGACCTCGGCGATGAGGTACTTGGTTTACAATGGTTCACTAAAATGGGAAGTATTGGCGGGGATGTTTTAAGTGGAATTCAAACCGCCATTGATAAAGCAGAAAAAGGATACAAGGGCCTTGTAATTGCCAATGAAGGCGCCAACTTCAGTGCCGGCGCCAATGTGGGAATGATCTTTATGCTTGCCATCGACCAGGAATATGATGAACTGGATATGGCCATCCGAATGTTTCAAAATACTGTTATGAGAGCCAGGTATTCTTCTATACCGGTGGTTACTGCACCACATGGTCTTGCATTGGGCGGAGCTTGTGAATTGAGTTTGCATTCTGATAAATGTTGCCCGGCTGCAGAAACGTATACAGGCCTTGTTGAATTAGGCGTGGGATTAATACCGGGTGGTGGCGGTACTAAAGAATTTGTATTAAGAGCCTCTGATGAAATGCATGAAGATGAACCCGAGACTATCACACTTAAGAATCGTTTTCTTTCTATTGCTACTGCCAAAGTAGCCACTTCTGCATTTGAAGGATTTAATCTTGGTGTATACCGGAAAGGTTTGGATGAAGTAGTGATGAATCAGGGCAGAAGAATTGCTGAAGCAAAAAAATCTGTGGTTGAAATATTTGATTCAGGCTATACAACCCCAGTTCAGAGAAAAGATATAAAAGTATTAGGTCGCCTGGCCTTAGGCGCTTTATTGGCGGGTATTAATGGTATGCAAAAAGCAAACTATGCTACTGAACATGATGCATTGGTTGCTAAAAAGCTTGCCTATGTAATGTGCGGCGGCGATCTGAGTGAACCTACCCTTGTTTCAGAACAATATCTCCTGGACCTGGAGAGAGAAGCATTTCTTTCCTTATGCGGTGAAAAAAAATCATTGGAAAGAATTCAGTCGGTATTGAAAGGTGGAAAGCCGGTTCGCAACTAAATCATCATTCACAGGTTTCTTAACAGAATTTTAAATTTCTCTTTTGACCTTTAGTTTTTGAAAAATCATCTTAACTGACAAAGACCAGATCATGAAAAAGATTAAGCCAGTTTGTTTTTTTATGGCGTTACTGATCAGTAGTGCAGTGGCGGCACAGAAACATGATACAATACCCGCAAGGCAGGTAATTGAAAAAGGAACAAAAGGAGATTCCATACTGGGTAATGAAATTAAAAAAAAACAACTAAGTGCACCACCCCAGATAACGCAGTTAAAAGATTCGCTGAATAAAAAAGAAGCAGTTAAGCCAAAAAAGAAAAAATACTGGTTTAAAAAGTGTTAATCCAAACAATAATTTATGAAAAAGGGCAGAAATTTCTGCCCTTTCTCATTCATTTTTTCAGTTAGTTTTTTCTTTCAATAAACATTCCTGAAAATTTATTTCTGTTCAGGAAATTATTAAAAGGCTCTGCCTCTTTCAATGCTTTATACCGCATATCCTGTAATTGGGTATTGGCCAGCCTGAAGCTCCCTGTTGCAATATATTTTAAAACGGAAGCAAGGCTTGGTTCATTCACATCACCCCAGTTTTTATCTACGCCATCTGCAGTAAGATGGTTTGGTACAAATCCTGAATAATAATCTGCAGTTCCAACACTGTTTACTGTTTTAAACGAAATGGGATAAATATCGTAATCATAAATTGGTATCGGAAAAAATCCAACCGGTTTGCCATAGGTTGTGTCTCCAACCAGTTTTACATCCATATAAGGCCTCAGATTATTAATGAGTAATTCACTGGCCGATGCTGTGCCTCCGGTTACAATCATAAATACCCGGGATAAATTTAAATTACCGGCTTTCTCAAATTTTACAGTGTTTGCTGTGGAGCTGAAAATATTTCCATAGCCAAGTTTCTTGCGGATCAACTGGTGCTGGTTATTCTGTAACGTACTGTTGAAAATATACTGATACATTGTTTGGTTATCAGCTGCCTGGGGTGCTATCAAATTTGAAAGTGTATCTTCCGTTTCTACCGATCCACCAGGATTATAACGCAAGTCAACAATTAATTCATTAATACTCTGGCTTTGGAAATAAGTGAATAACTGAGCAAGCTCATTTCTTGATGGCTGGCCAAAAAACTGGTTAAATACAAAGTATCCAATCTTTTTTCCGCTGATATTAAAAACTGTTTTGTACAACACTGAATTTGAAGTAAACCCTGTTTTAGATAAACTGGCAGATTTAGTTGTTCCATCAGGTTTTTTAAATTCAAAACTTGTATTGGTAGTAGTCCCAAAAAAAGCATCATTAAGCAAATCCACACTGGGCTGGTCATATCCAATAGTAACCCCGTTAAGTTTAGTAATGTACCATCCACGTTGCACTCCTGCCATTCCTGCTGAGGATTGGTCGTACGCATAAGTAACAAACCAATAAACAGAATCTATCGGAAGTACGTTGTCAACTGATGCAGCCTTAATAAAAAAACCATAGTCCTGATCTACCCCGGTTTGAAATCCGCCTGATTGGGCCGCTGTAGTTACAAAACTAAATCTGTCCAGTGGCTGAAGTTTTTTTATTGCATTCATTACTTTTTGTGCTGATTCAAGCTCAGAAGACCCACTATACTGCCTTGGCTTAAACACATCATAAGATGGAATCACATCCTGCCATAAATAAACTTCTTTGGTATAATAATAAACTGAATCCCGAAGCAAGTCCATTTTTGTGGGTGGAGGCGGTGGAGGGGGTGGTGGAGGTGTATTATTATTACTCTTGTGGCATGATGCAATTAAGACTGAACCCGCCACCAATAAACTCCAGAATTGTTTCATAGTTTTCTGATTTATGTAAAAATAATTATTTTCAAACACCCGGCAGTAATTCATTCGACCCATCATTTTAATAGTCTTGTTAAAATTAACTGCTATGATTAAAAAATACTTAATCAGTTTAATAACTGAATAAAATATCGGTCTTTTTTGACAATATATTTCATTTTTATGAAATCAAATCCAATTATTTTACAAAAGAATCAAGGGATTCAGCGAAACCCTGAATAATTTACAGGTTATTGCTAAATTTAACCGGGCAAATGCCTAATCTTGTTTATGCCATCACGAAGAATTGTTTATTATAAATTACAGGTTCTTACTAATATTACTGTTATTTGGGTTGTATTTGCATTTCTCTTTCTTTATAATATTATCCTGATTGAAAAAAGGTTAGTAACCGGCCGGTCCCTGTTATTATTCTCATTAGCTTTTGCTATCATTGGTTTTGTTATTTCCGCCGCCTTAGTTTTTTATCTTAAAAATGCTTTCAGAAATTATCCCCTCTGGTTATCCGTTCTGGTAAAACTGGCATTGACCTTTGCTCTCTTTATCTTAGTTGCGTTCATAATACTTGCTTTTTACTTTGTTTTCAGCAGCCATAAAAACATTAACGAATATGCCAATAATTTTTATGAAAATGTTTTCTTTACCCGTGCATTTCTGATTTTTATTATTGATCTGGGTATAATGGCTTTGATGACTATTTTGATATTAGAGGTAATTGATAAATACGGCCCGGGAGGTTTCTGGAGTATGATGCGTGGTCAATACAATAAGCCAAAAATTGAAAACCGGATCTTTATTTTTTTGGATATTAATAACTCCACTACTATTGCAGAAAGGCTCGGCCACACAAAATATTTCCGTCTGCTTCGTGATTTTTTTTCAGACATTACTATCCCCATCCTTGCCAATGGAGGTGAGATTTACCAATATATAGGCGATGAAGTGGTGCTTTCCTGGAAAAATACAACTGCAAATAAAATCAAATGTTTTAAGTTTTTACGCAATGCTTTTTTCCTTATAAAACGGAAAGAAGCAAAATATATGAAACGCTATGGTGTTTGTCCAACCTTTAAAGCCGGAATTCATTCAGGTGAAATAACTGCCGGTGTTATCGGAATAATTAAAAAAGATCTTACATATAGCGGTGATACACTTAATACAGCAGCCCGCATCCGGAGTAAATGCCATGAATTGGAAAAATCGTTTGTGATTTCCGGAGAATTCCTGGAAAATTTTTCAACTCCCTTCTCTTACCAGGTTAATGAAATTGGCGAAATAGAGCTTAAAGGCAAAGAAGAAAAAGAAAAATTATATTCGCTGAGTTTTGAATAATAATCGGAATTGGAAAATCCGTTGTTACTTTATTTATCCTGCTAATTGTTGAATAGCCTTTTCAATCGTGGAATATTGAAAAATAAATCCTGCTTCCTGAATTTTCTTACAACTTACCGTAGCGCTTTTCAGCACTTCAACACTCATTTCTCCCAGCATTAATTTAAGAACAAAAGAAGGGACATGAATTGGAATATAAAATTTCCTTTTTTCTTTTTTTGCAATTGCCAGGATAAGCTCTTTATTAGTTAGAGGATTGGGGGCTACGGCATTATAGGTTCCTGAAATTTCTTCGTTATCTATTGCAAATAAAAATAATCTTACAAGATCATCAATATGTATCCAGCTAATTATTTGTTTCCCGCTGCCCAATATTGCAGCTAATCCAAACTTTAATGGTTTTTTAAATTCAGCAAGTGCCCCGCCTTCATTACTTAATACAATTCCGATACGAAATTTCACTAATCGTTTACAGAGAAATGATAAAGGTTCAAAGGCGGCTTCCCATTGCTTACAGGTTTGTCCCAAAAAATTATTGGCAGCGGGTGCTTCTTCGGAAAAAGAGATTTTCTTATTTTCAAAATCAGGGCCGTACCAACCGATTGCTGATGCACTGATGATGGCTTTAATTTTATTGGGGATTGTTTTTACACTTTCAACAATTAATTTTCCGCTATCAACTCTGCTATTGACAATTTCCAGTTTCCTTTTTTTTGTCCATTGCTTTTTTGTCACGGATGCGCCGGCAAGATGAATAATATAATCTGCTTCTTGTACTGCGTCCTTATCGATAGTTTGTTTTTCTATGTTCCATGTTGCATATGAGATGCGAGATACGGGATACGGGATTTCTGGCAACCTTCGTGTAAGAACAATTACATGGAACCCTCTTTCAAGCAAGGCCTCTGTAAGTGCTTTGCCTACCAATCCTGTACCGCCTGTTATTAAAATTTTCTCCATGTATCAAAGTTGCTAAGTTTTTGGTTGACTGCAAGAAACTGTTTAACTATGAATAAATATTACGCCGTTGGTTATGTTCGGGTATCGGTAAATTCAAGAATTGGGTTTCACAACAACGACTAAATTGAAAAATCTCAGAATGAATAATAAAAACAATAAAAATGAATTCAAGTATTAAGTCCGCTGAAACTTCTCCACAGGTTTATGCAAGAATTGGCGGCGTGCTATACCTGCTTCTTATACTTGTCGGTATGTTCGCAGTAATTTTTGTCAGAGACAAACTCATTGTTTCCGGTGATGCAGCAGCTACAGCCAAAAACATTATGGCCAATCAATTGCTGTGGCGCTTTGGCATTGTTGCCGACTTGGTAATGCATGTATGTGATGTTCCAATAATGCTGATCATTTTTGTATTGCTGAGACCGGTGAATAAAAATCTTGCCTTGCTTGTGTTGTTATTTAATTTGGTACAGACTGCTGTTTTAGTTGCCAATAAATTAAATCTTATTTGGCCCTTGCTCCAATTGGGAAGTGCGGATTACCTGAAATCTATTGAACCAAGCCAGCTTTATGCACAAGTATATCTTTTTATAAAGATGCATGATATCGGCTTTGGTGTTGGTCTTATATTTTTCGGCTTTGTGTGCCTTTTTGAAGGATATTTAATTTTTAAATCGGGCTTTTTACCAAAGACCATTGGAGTGCTGATGCAAATTGCAGGCTTGTGTTACCTGACGAATAGTTTTGCTTTGCTCCTCGCCCCCAAATTTGCAAATATGTTATTTCCTGCGATTTTAGTACCTAGTTTTCTTGCAGAATTGTCATTCGCCCTATGGCTAACAGTGAAAGGTGTGAATGTAACAAAGTGGAAAGAAAAGGTAACTGCCTTGGGAATGAGTGTGTAACCAACATCCAATAACTATATATTTACACAGTAACCGTGTTCCAGTATAGGAAAACTCAATATTAAGATTTCATACCAGCAACTCAAGCATGAAAAGTTTTTATAACTTCGTGCTGTTGGTGAGGATAACTAAAGCGGTAACTTTATAACATTGAACACCAACAGTGGCGTA
>JAHEZE010000045.1:0-15035 GCA_023251235.1 Sphingobacteriales bacterium
TAATTTTATAATCAACACTTGACTGGAAGCCACGACTGGGTATCAGTTCACGGCTGATGATCTCATTCCCGCAATAAATTTTTATTGAGCTGCCAATAGCATATGTATTCGATCCCTTCCCTTTTAACTGAATTCCGATAAAGTTATTTTTTGTAAGCTCCCGGCTGTTATTTTTATAAACAAAGGAGGGCATGTTCACATTATTCACCACCAGGTCAAGGTCTCCATCATTATCCAGGTCACCATATGCAGCGCCATTGGAAAAAGAAGGTTGCGTAAATCCCCATTTCATTCCCTCATCTGAAAATCCAAGATTGCCATTATTGCGGAATGCTTTATTGATTACCGGATGAGAGGGCATACTGTCAATGATCTGCTGCATTTCTTCTTTTGCCCCGGTAATGGCCATTCGTTGATAAATTTCATTTGCAAAAAAATCAATGAAGTCCTGATCAATGACATCTTTATAAATCCCATTACATACATACAAGTCATTTAAACCATCATTATCGGCATCAAACATTAATGCGCCCCAGCTCCAGTCGCTACCGGACACAGCACTATGATGTGCTGTTTCCATAAATTTTCCATTGCGGTTATTTACCTGCAATGCATTTTGCTGAAACTGGTGATAAAAACCCTGAGCAACTTTTTTTTCATAAATATCATACCCGTCAAATGAGGAAGTTGTTTTCAAACGGTAATCGTCACCGGGCAACATATCTGTAGTAAAGATATCCGGATAGCCATCATTATTGATGTCCGCCAGATCGGCTCCCATGGATGCAAGGCTGGTGTGCTGTATCCATTGTTCCAACTCCTCTTTAAAGGTTCCGTTCTTTTGATTGATGTATAAATAATCTCTTTCAAAAAAATCATTGGAGATATACAGATCGGGATAATGATCTCCATTTACATCACCCACAGTAACTCCAAGCCCGAAACCAATCAGGCTACCGTAAATATTTGTTTCTTTACTTACATCCACAAAATGTCCGTTATCATTTCTTAATAATTTATCGCCACCGCCTTTCACAAAATCTTCCACAGGCCAGTCTTCGGCACGCAGATCTCTCTTGTTGGAATAATTCAAAGTATTAACCGGGATAAAACTATTGTTCAGAATATAGCAATCCAGATCACCATCAAGATCATAATCAAAGAAGGCTGCATGGGTAGAGTAACCTTTTTCATCCAATCCATATTCTTTTGCTTTTTCTGTAAAGGTGAGGTCGTGATTATTGATGAAGAGTTTATTGCCCTCTTTGTTTTTCCATTTATCAATACCCGCATTGCAAACATAAATATCCAGCCAGCCATCGTTATTGATATCCACCATTACCACGCCGGTGTTCCATTTACCCTTTTCTTCAATACCAGCCATTGCTGAAACATCATCAAACATAAAACCGCCTTTGTTCAGAAACAGTTTATTTGCCCCCATATTGGAAGTCATAAATACATCTGCCAAACCATCATTATTTATATCACCAATTGCAACTCCACCGCCATTATAAAAATTTCGATAAGTAAAAATATTGAAGTCATTAGTATTTTCTACTATATTGGTGAAGTTGATGCCGGTATTTTTCTGTAGTGAAAATAAAGTTTCCTGACTGTCGTGGTTACAGGAAAAATTAAAAGTCAGAAAAATAAATACCGAAACTTTAAGAATAAGTTTTTTCATGCCTGGAGACAGAACCTTTTGACTTTTGCAATCTACTTGGATAATCTAAAACTAAAAAGGCCATTTTTTCAAATGACCTTTTAGTACTGCTTATATACTATGATATATCAATAGCCTGGATTTTGTGTCAGGTTTGGGTTTAATGCCAACTGATCACTTGGAATCGGGAATATTAATCTTTTAGCATCTGAAGCGCCTCTTAACTGAGTAGGCTGAAGAAATTTTCCGAAACGGACCAGATCATTTCTCCTCCAACTTTCCCAGTATAATTCACGACCTCTTTCATCAATTAAATTATCTAAAGTAAGAGGTCCGGTTAAATCTGCAACAGGATTAGCAGTAGTGAGAGGGAAAGAACCATATGCTCTTCTTCTTACCTGGTTTACCAATTCCAATGCAGCAGCATTAGAACCACCAGACCGTACTATGGCTTCTGCTTTCATCAGCATTACATCTGCATAGCGTAAGATTGCCATATCATTATCAGCTGCAAAATTATGAACGAGATCAGGTGGATATTTAATTACACGAATACCGGTTACTTCAAGATTATTTCCGTTTTCTGTTAAAGCAACCGCTGGAGTAAAGGCTAATGGAGCACCACTCCTGTCTTTTAAAGCCGTTCCATTTTGGTCATATTGCTGGCCAACAAGCAATCCTACCCGAAGACCGGTAACATCTGTTACACCAGTATATGTATCGCCTCTGCGTTTATCAGATGCACCGAATTTGTTATAGAAATCTGATAAAGTGGTAAAGCCGTTCCATCCGCTTGGATTCTGGTTATAATGTAAAGTGCAATACCAACGAGATTGGTTATTTCCACCTCTTACACCATAAGTATTTTCTAAAGAAAAAATATTTTCAGTAGATGCGGTTTCATTATCCTTGCTGAAATTTTTATAATAATTAGAGGTCAATGAATAACCAGTAATCTGGTCGGCATTACTGATAACTTTTGCCATATCCGCATTATCAAAAGTTGGAGAAGCACGGTTTGCATAAACTCCTCTGTTAAGATATAACTTCATCAATAAAGCCCTGGCAGCATTTTTGTTTGCTTTTATAGCCGTAGTTGGAGTGCCATTGGGTAAGTCATTTATAATAGCTTCAAGTTCAGTAATAAGGAAATCGGCACAATCTTTCCCCTTTTTAGTTTCAGGAAGTACTTTAAGATCTGAGATATCCCCTCTGTAAGGAACCTGATCCCAGATATCTAATACAGTGAACATACTTAAAGCCCTGATAAACCTGGCTTCAGCTGCCTGTTGAGTAGACGGGCTCCTTGCTAATACAGAAGAAGCCGCAAACTGTGTTTGTAATAATCCGTTGAAATTTCCTGCGGCAAATCCATGATCTGCTGCCCAAGTATGAGCATGGAGTACACGCCAAACACCGTTATCATCCCAGTCACCGGCTCTTGTTGGTCCAACACACTCATCTGTGGTCATCTCTTGCTGACACCAAATACCTGCCTGATCCTGGTAGGGGCCATTCATTGATTCGTAAGTCGATTGTAACAAACCTGCGGCTGTTACACTGCTGCTTGCACTATCTACCTCTGACCTTAGCTTTTGGTTAAGCTTAGTACAGGATAACATAGCTCCCCCGAGTAATAGTGCGTATGATATTTTAAATATTTTCATATATACTTAGTTTTATTATTGATTAATTAAAGGGTAAAGTTGATTCCCAAAATAATGTTACGGGCGGTTGGATAGGGACTATACTCAATACCCAATGAAGGCACACCTCCGATATTTTTATCCACGTTTACTTCCGGATCAAATCCTTTGAACTTCGTAATTACGAAGAGGTTTTGCCCGGTAAGGTTGATGCTTGCCCCTTTAAATACTTTACCAAAATTTCCAAGGCGATAGCTTATTGTTGCATTAGCCAGCTTCAGATAATCTCCCTTTTCCAGAAAACGGTCAGAAGGAGAAGGAACATTGGATGCTGCTTCCTTCACTTTGCTGTTTGCATATTCAGGTGCCAAATTTCTCTTGGCAAGAATGTTGCCGATTGGCAATACTCCATTGAGTGTATTATTATAAAGATAATGGCCGAATGCGCCATTTATATTGGCAACAAAAAACCATTTTTTATACGTCACATCAGTGCTGATACCAAGCAATGTTTTTGGATTGGGAGAACCCAGGTATTCCTTTTGTGTTGCATCGCCACCTTTATACGTACTTGCGCCATTTGCATCGATACCTGTCCAAACCGGAAGATAATATACATCAATAGGGTGCCCAGTGATAAGTCTTTGTGAAAATGCTCCACTAAGACCCTGACCATGCAATGCACCTGTATTATTAATATAAGCAAAATCCTCCAGTGTATTTTTCAGGAATGCTGCATTAACACCCAGATTCCAGGATAAATCTTTCTTGCTGATGATATTTCCATTTAAAGTAATCTCAAGCCCTGAGTTATGAATAGTTGCAGGCAGGTTAATCCAATATTCATATGGAGGACCTGGCTGAACTACAGAAGTTCTGTAAAGAACATCTGTAGATTTTTTATCGAAATAATCAATCACACCTGTCAACCTGTTATTGAAAATGCCAAAATCCAAGCCCGCATTATAGGTTTTTGATTCTTCCCACTTCAGGTCATTATTTTCAAGATTGGTAATCGTTTGGTTCCCCCCTGTTCCAATACTAACTCTTCTGATAGAGGCACCATTATCGCCAAATTCCTGGTTACCTGTTTTACCCCAGCCTAAGCGAAGTTTCAGGTTGGAGATTCCTTTCATATTGGCCATGAAACTTTCTTTCAGAATATTCCATCCAAAACCAATGGAAGGGAAATAGCCGTATTTATTGTTCTTACCAAAACGGCTGGATCCATCTGCTCTATATGTAGCTGTCAATAAATATTTATCCTGATAATTCAGATTGGCACGTGTAAAGTAGGACTGTACAGTAGCTACGGGATTGGCATAAGAATAAATATTTCGATCAGCCGTATTGAGGTTTTGCATATAATTATAATAATGAAGGCCCGGATAGTCCACAAAACCAGATCCACTCATGCCATCACCTGTATTATCAAATTTCAAATATTCATACCCCGCCAATACTCCAAGATTAAGATTATTGATTTGTTTGTTATAATTTAAGGTATGAGTCAATGCACGGTTTACAGAACGATTATGTGCAATACTTGCAGAGCCCCTGCCTTCAATATTTGTAAAGTTGATCCAGTTTCTTAATTCAGAAGATCTGCTTCCAAGGCCGAAATTATTACTATATAAAAATCTATATTCAAGATCATTGGTTATTTTAAAGCTGGGTGAAATGCTGGCTAAAACGGTAGTTAAGCTTCCCTGGTCATCATGTGCTTCTAATAACGCCATAGGATTTACAGTTGTATTAGCTAAACGTGGATCCTTCCTAATGGGGTTGCCGCTGCCATCAAATAAATCGTAAGTAGGGTTCCATTGCAGAGCATTTATTATCAAACTACCCTGAAAACCTGCATCGTTTGAAATGGGAGCTCCTTGTGTTTTGGTGTTTGATGTAGTGATATTGAAATCTAAACCCAATCTTTTATTTTCAAGAAATCTGAAAGAACTGGTCAAAGAAGCTGTAACTTTTTTAAATCCAGATTCCTTAACAATTCCTTGTTGATCCAGATATCCAACAGAAAGGCGGTATTTACCAGTTTCATTACCGCCACTAAGAGCAATATTTTGATTGTTCGATATACCCGTTTGAGTAATTGCTTTCATTGCATCTACATTTTTTCCTCCATTACCAGTAGGAACGGAATTTGTAGAAATTGCAGTGGATAAACCATATTTGCTTAAAGTAGCAACATAACCGGCAGCATCGAGTACATCAATCTGCCGCATCATAGTGCTGATTCCAATAGAAGAGGAGAATTCAAGTTTTGGGGCACCTGTTTGTCCTCTCTTGGTTGTAATCTGAATAACACCATTAGATCCGCGTGAACCATAAATAGCTGTTGCCGATGCATCTTTTAAGATGTCAATCGCAGCAATATCATTTGGATTTATAAAGTTCAGTGGGTTTTCTGAAGGTGCATTTCCCATATCAGTATTTAGGCCCGGAGCAGCAGAACCACCTGATAGAGGTACACCATCCACTACAATTAATGGAGTGTTGCCGGAACGGATGGATGAAATACCACGAATACGTAAAGTGGTTCCACCACCAGGAGTTCCGGAGTTATTAATAACCTGAACACCGGCAGCTTTCCCCTGAATAAGTTGGTCTGGAGCCGTTACAATTCCCTGATTAAAGTCTTTGGCTTTAATTGAAGTAACAGAGCCGGTCACATCTTTTTTTCTAGACGTACCATAACCCGTAACCACTACTTCACCTAATTGGGCATTATTTACTACCAGTGATACTTCAACGGAAGTTTTTCCTGAAATATCAACTTCCTGCAGGGTATATCCAATAGAGGAGAATACCAGCATAGTAATTTTAGAACCCACAGTTACACGGAATGTTCCGTCAGATGATGTTTGTGTACCGGTTTTGACTCCTTTAGGTGAAACGGTAACACCAGGAATACCAGTACCATCTTTAGAGTCAGTTACCCTCCCGGATACAACTCTGTCTTGCGCTATTGCAAACTGCGATATCATAAGCAGTAAAACAGCAGCAAATGTTTTAGCTAGATTTTTGAAGGACATAAGCATTAGTAATTATCGTTTTGAATTAGATTACAAATTTGAATGTGTAATAATGACACATTTTTCGGTATTTAACAAATTCTTTTTTAAAAGTTACCCTTGCCTGAGATTTTAATGATAAAAATCAAGAGCCTTTTTTAAATCAACATGCTGCATCACCCTTCAATTTTGTCTTTATAATCTTAGTATTTCCGGCAAAACTGGTTCCCGGAGATCACTTTAAACCTTAGCCTTCTTTACAGATGATTTCAGGGGTTTGTTATTCTTCAGATCAGTTTTTAGCTTATATAGTTTCCCTGGCCTGTGGGGAACATCGTCTTCCATTTCATCAATATCATCCAGCCAATTCTTCATTGCAATTTTTTTTCTGAAATTTCTGCGGTCAAGCTTTATTCCAAGGATTGCCTGGTACAAATCCTGTAACTCCCGTAATGAAAATTTTTCTGGCAGCAGGTTAAATATCACAGGTTCGTCCACTACCTGTTCTCTTAGTCTTTTCAGGCAGGCTTCCATAATCTGTTTATGGTCAAATGCAAGCTCTTTAATTGTTTCAATCATATGCCAATGAACTTCATTATCTGTTATTTTCATCTGGTGGTGCTTAATATTGATAAGAGAATAATAAGCCGTAGTTATTACCCTGCCAGAAGGATGCCTGTTAATTGTTCCGAAACTTCCTACCTGCTGAAGAAAAACATCATTAAGACCCGTTCTTTGTTTTAAAACCCGGTAGGGTGCGCTGTCAAGATCTTCAGCAGGTTTTATAAAATCTCCCAGTAATGACCATTTATTTGCAAACTCAGCCAAATCAGATTTTATCAATAATATCTTGAGTTCTTTTTTCTCAAATCCAAAAATTACACAATCAACAGAGATGGCAATATTGAAATAATCAAGATGACTGATTTTTTCTGATTCCGCTGTCTTTAATTTTTTCAAAGCTTCAGTAGGCATATTTTTTTTTATCAAGGTCAAAATAAAATAATTTTTTCCGATTGTATTCTATTTTTTATCTGCACTCTCAGCAAATATATGCCTGCTGTAAATCTTTTATGCTCAGAAGCATTTACCGGTATCTGATGAACCCCCTTTGAGAGAACCCCTAATGACTGTTCTTTTACTTTCTGCCCTGTTTCATTGTACCATTGAATGGTTGCTGCCCCCGATTCATTATTCTCTATTTCAATAACCGCATTTTGAATTACCGGGTTGGGATATACTGATAACCTGAAAATGTTTGAAGGGTTAATAATATTGGATACTGGTGTTGCGACTACATTGGTAACATTCCGGTTAAGATATAAATGAAACTCACCTGGCTGAAGTGTAATATTCTGAGCTCCTCCTGTAGCAGTAAACGTTGTTCCGTTTAAATAATCATACCAGGTGCCGGTGCTTTGAAAGGTCACCTGGCCTGTGGTGGTGGTTACATCAAAATTTCCGATCAGGCATAAGTTGGAAGTGTCCGTAGTTACCTGCAGCCATTTAAATGCTCCGGCCAGATTCTGCGTGACACGATCGGTCAGAAATCCATTATTAAACAAAGGATGGAAACGGAGTTTTAATAAAGCACTGTAAATATCATACAATCGTTTGCGGCTGATATTCTGAAGATAATCCCAGCGGATTGGTTTGTTATCGAGCCGGCAACCAGAGTTAACAGTTCCATTGGCACAAAAATTTATACTGTAATCATACCCTAATTCTCCAAATTGCCAAATCATCTTTGGCCCGGGGATCATTGTCAGAAATGCTGCACACATTTCCTGTCTTTTCAAACCTGTAAACAGCTCTTTTACATTATAGGAACCAGAGGAATTTCCAAAATTCAGATTTTTATACATCATCCTTTCTTCATCATGACTTTCCATATAGGTAATCAAATGTGGTTGAGTCCAGTTACGAACTTTAAATATTCCATTTTCAAAATTGGAGGTTGGCACCCAGCCCATTGCTGCTTCTTCGAAATTATAACTGGCATTTCCCCAAAGCATCATACCATAATTTGAAAGTTCGATCTCTTCGCTGTTCTGGGCAAAATGCTCAAGTATAACATAACTACCGGGAGATTTTAATTGCAGTGTGTCATAATATCTTTTCCATATTGCTATGCGGCTGGGGTCATAAGAATTCCAGCTATTTACCTCTGTATTGGTGCTGCAATTGGGCGTAAAACATGAATTATTTTGCGTAAAGCCTTTCGAAAGATCAAAACGGAATCCGTCGATTTTATATTCCTGCAACCAGTGTTCAACAATGCGGCTGAAATAATAACGGGTGGATAAACTTTCGTGATTCATATCGTAACCAACATTGTAAGGATGTTTCGGAGAAGGATTGAACCATGGGTTATTGCCTGCCGGTTGATTATTGGCCGCATCCCAATAAAGCTGGACATAAGGTGATAAACCAAAGGAATGATTGAGTGCAATATCCATAATCACAGCTATTCCTCTTTTGTGGCAGCTGTCAATAAATTCCTTCAAAGAGTTTTTAGGGCCATAATATTTATCCGGTGCAAAATAAAAATCCGGATTATACCCCCAACTGTTGTTTCCTTCAAATTCATTGAAGGGCATAATTTCAATTGCATTTATGCCCATATTCTTTAAATAATTCAGTGTATCACGTAAAGAATTCCAATCATGTGTTTCAATAAAATCTCTTAATAATAATTCATAAATAATCAATCCTCTTTTATCTGGCCTTGTAAAATTTGTTGCCTGCCAATTATAAGTTGGAGGCGAAGTTTGTAATACACTTACTATGCCTGAAGTTTGTGAAGGAAAGGGTATTAAATCCGGATACGTGATACCCGGAATAGATCCATCGTTCGATTTATCGAGTATTTCTTCCGAATAGGGATCTGCAATTTTCAAAATCCCATCGACGAGATACTGATATGTGTATTTAGTGCCTGGAGTAAGACCTGTTATTCGTATCCACCAGTATTTATTATCTGGTGTTTTGTTCATCTGGTAAGAGGTTTGTTCGTTCCAGTTACTACCGGCAAATGAACCAATAACTGATACGCGGTTTTTACCCGGTGCATTTAATACCAAAACCACCGAAGTATTTCCGGTTTCATAATTTATTCCATCTCTAACAGCAGCTGGCAAGGCCGCTATTGTCGGGGCATTTGCTACAAAAAAATTGATCGTTTCAGTTTTTGTAACAGCGCCGCTTAATGCTTCGGCTACCAGTGTTTGATTTCCTGATACAGTTAAAGTTGCGCTGGCGCTGATGGAAGTAACATTATTTGCAGCTTGTATCTGAGTGCCGTTCAGAAACAGTTTCATATTCGAAGAAGCATTTGCTACTGCTGTAATATTAAAATTATCTCCCACCGTTTTATTGATAGGTTCAGGAGCAGGTGTGTAATAGGGTTGCATAAGTGGATCATTAAAACGAACCGCAAGATTGTTATCATACACTGGTAAGTACATATCGCTTGCATCAGCATTTCGTTGTACCAGGCAATCGTTGTTGCATCCTCCCGTGCGAAACAGAATAGCAATTTTTTTTATCGTTTCTGCAGCTGGTACATTAAAAAAACTGCGGATATTATTAATTGTGTAAGACCATTTATTGGTGCCGGCAGTTATGGCTTGTGCTGCGGCATCAGTTGATCCCCAGGTGAATTTTACATATTTCCAATTGCCGGGTCCGGTACTCAGGTTGGTAATTACGGCTATATGTACATATATATTCCCTCCAAAACCAACTAATGCCTGGTTACCTTTTGCAGCATCAAGTGTAATAGTAATATTATCAGTATCCTTTGGAAATTCAGGAGCCCAGGAAAGTAGTTGGGCGGGGAGTGGTGTAACATTTACAAAAAAACATAAAAGCAAAATCACTTTTTTCATCAAGATGTCGTTAAAGCCTAAAGATAGGGTTTGTGTACAGATTACACGTTATCAAATTCATCAATTTTATTTGAATAATCTAACCCACTCAGAAGCTTAATTTTACAATTCGAAAAGAAAAAATGTACACCAAAGACCAAACAAAAAAGCTACAGGCTGAAACGGAAAGCCTGGTAAAGAAAAAAAATATCGGAATAAAAGACATTGATTCTTTAAGGAATGTTCTTCGCTTTCATGAATACCGTTATTATATTCTGAATGATCCTTTGATTTCAGATTATGAATATGACCAGCTTTATAAAGCACTTGAAAATATTGAAAAAGAAAACCCGGATCTTATCACTAAAGATTCTCCAACCCAACGGGTGGCGAAAGGGTTGACAAAAGAATTTTATACAGTATCGCATCTTGTACCTATGCTTTCCCTGGATAATTCTTATAACAGTGAAGACCTCATCGATTTCGAGAGGAAAGCAAGAGAGTTAACGGGAGAAAATAAAATTGAATATTGTGTAGAGCCTAAATTTGATGGTGCCAGCATTTCACTAATATATGAAAATGATCTGCTGATTCGCGGAGCTACAAGAGGTGATGGAGTGGAAGGCGATGATATAACCACCAATGTGAAGCAGATAAAAAGCATCCCGCTTTCTGCAAAATTTTCAGACTATGGAATTCAGCAAATTGAAATCAGGGGTGAGGTACTCATCAACAAAAAAAACTTTTCCAAATTCAATGAAAAACTGATGGAACAGGGAGAAGTTCCGTTCGCAAATCCCAGGAACTCAGCTGCCGGCACACTTCGTATTAAGGATCCCTCAGAAGTTGGTAAAAGAAATCTCGAGGCGTTTGTGTATCACATCAGTTATTTTTCTTCCCTAAAAAGTAAAAAAATATCTGATAAACTTAAGCATCATTCTGACTCATTAGAAATGCTTTGGGATTTAGGTTTTCGTAGTCCTGAAAAAGAAAAGAAAATATTTAAAGGAATTGAACCGGTAATAAAATACTGTAACGAATTTGAAACCATGCGTGATGATCTGCCCTATGAAATTGATGGAATGGTCATAAAAGTAAATGATCTTGTATTACAGGAAAAACTGGGAATGACTTCCCACCATCCAAGATGGGCTATTGCATTTAAATTTAAAGCAAGGCAGGCTACCAGTAAATTACTGGCTGTGGAATTCCAGGTTGGAAGAACAGGAGCGGTAACGCCGGTTGCTAAATTGAAACCGGTTGCCGTGGGTGGTGTTACGGTCAGCAGTATCTCCGTTCATAACGAAGAATATATTAAAGAAAAAGATTTACGTATTGGTGATTCTGTTTTAATTGAAAGGGCAGGTGATGTAATTCCCCAGATTGTAAAATCAATACCCGAATTAAGAACCGGTAAAGAAAAGAAAATTCATTTCCCCGATAAATGCCCGGTTTGCAAAAGCCAATTATATAAAGAGGAAGAAGAAGCAGTTTGGCGGTGCACTAATCTTGATTGCCCGGCACAGGTTGTAGAACGAATGATCCATTTTACCAGCAAAGACGCTATGGATATCCGAGGCTTTGGCGATGCCAATGTGCGGAAGTTTTTTGAGTTGGGTTTACTGAAAGATATTCCCGGCATTTATGAACTGGATTATAAAAAAATAAGTGAGCTGGAAGGTTTTGGCGAAAAGTCAATTGATAATTTACAAAAGGCAATAAACAATTCAAAGAATCAACCCTTACACCGTCTTATCTATGCACTCGGAATACGTTTCGTTGGAGAAACCACTGCTAAAACATTAGCTAATTCGATAAAGCATTTATTAGACTTAAAAGATTTATCACAGGAAGATTTACAAAATCTGGAAGACATCGGGCCAAAAGTTGGCGGCAGCATTTATCATTTTTTCAGAAACAAGGAGAACATTCAAATGCTGCATCAATTAGAGAAAATTGGATTAAAGTTGAAAAATGAAAAGAAAGATCTGGCAAAAGGAGGTAACCTGAATGGGCTTTCGTTTTTATTTACCGGCACATTGCCAACTCTAAAAAGAAGTGATGCAGAAACAATGGTAGAACAAAATGGCGGACAAATTTTAGGTGGAGTAAGCGCCAAGCTAAATTACCTTGTAGTGGGAGAAGATGCCGGAAGTAAACTGGACAAAGCCAAAAAACTGAATACGGTAAAAATTATTTCAGAAGAAGAATTTCTGAAAATGATACCTTCAACGAAAAGCTGAGATAAATAAAATAATTTTTCTATTAATTTTAAAAGAAAATGATACATCCATCAACATTAAAATTTTTAAAAGATTTAAAAAAGAATAACAACAAACCCTGGTTTGATGCCAACCGCAAACGGTATGAAGAAGCAAAAAAAGATTTTGAAAATTTTATTCAAGCCGTAATTGACCAGCATGGCAAAAAAGATAAAACCATTGCCTCGTTGAAAGCAAAACAATGTTTGTTTCGTATTAACCGGGATGTCCGTTTCAGCAAAGACAAATCTCCTTATAAACCAAATTTCGGGGCCAGTATCAATAAAGGAGGTAGAAAAGCTTTCAATTCTGCAGGTTATTATTTTCACCTGGAGCCGGGACAATGTTTTGCAGGCGGAGGTGTTTACCAACCAATGCCGGAAGAATTAAAAAAAGTAAGACAGGAAATAGATTACAACTTTCCACAATTCACCAAAATCATAAAATCCAAAAAATTTAAATCGGTGTATGGTGATCTTGATAAAAGCCCTGAGTTTTTATTAAGTCGTGTTCCCAAGGGATATGAACCGGATAATCCCGCCGCAGAATATCTGAAACTGAAAAGTTATATAGCAATTGCTCCCCTGAGTGATGCCGATCTTACATCAAAAAATCTTTTGAAAAAAACACAGGCTGCTTTTGATGCGTTGCTTCCAGTCATTGAATTTATTAACAAGGCAATTGAATAAGCTATGAAAAAAGTATTTTTTCTTTTTGTCACTTTGATTACTATCTTATTTTCTGTGGCGCAGAGCTTTTCCATCCTGTTGCCCGACTCATTAAGTAAAAAACCATTGGATGGAAGATTGTTCCTGATGTTTTCAAAAAATGAATGGGGAGAGCCCCGCTTCCAGATTGGTACCGGGTCCGCAACCCAGCAGATTTTTGGAATAGATGTAGAAAACTGGCAGCCCGGAACTTCAAAAATTATTTCTTTACAGGCTTTCGGATATCCTGTTGAAATCATGGCCAATATTGCTGCGGGAGAATACACGATTCAGGCACTCCTGCATATATATGAAACTTTTCACCGTAAAGACGGACATGTGGTAAAACTGCCAATGGATAGAGGTGAAGGGCAGCATTGGAACCTGGCCCCGGGAAATTTATATTCAATACCATTGAAAATAAATTTCAATCCGAAAACAAAAAATAACTATAAAATAATACTCAATACAATTATTCCTCCCATTAAAGAACCTGAGGATAACGAGTACGTCAAGCACATAAAAATTCAAAGCAAACTGCTCACTGAATTCTGGGGACGACCCATGTACATCGGAGCTCATGTATTATTACCTCAGGGTTGGAGCACTCATCCTGACGTAAAGTATCCGTTGGCAATTTTTCATGGGCATTTTCCATCAGACTTTGGCGGATGGAGAACAATGCCGGCAGAAGAAAACCTGAAGCCGGACACCAGTGAAAGGTTTAACCTGATTGGTTATAACAAAATTGTTCAACAGGAAGCATATAACTTTTATAAATTATGGACAGGACCAAATTTTCCGAGAGTGCTTGCTGTGGAAATACAACATTCTAATCCGTATTATGATGATTCGTATGCCGTGAACTCTGCTAACCTTGGTCCTTATGGCGATGCAATAACCTATGAACTAATTCCTGAAATTGAAAAACGTTTTCATGGTATCGGTCAGGGTTGGGCCCGGTTTATGTATGGCGGCAGCACGGGTGGATGGGAAGTGCTGGCTGCCCAGGTTTTTTATCCTGATGAATATAATGGCTGTTATTCAGCCTGCCCCGACCCCATCGATTTTAATCATTATACCACCATAAATATTTATAAAGACAAGAATGCCTACTACCAGGAAGGTCCATTTAAAAAAACGTTGAGGCCCGGTCTTAGAAATTATTTAGGTCATGTAAGCGCAATGGTAGAAGATTTAAATCATCGTGAGCTGGCATTGGGAACAAGGAGCCGGAGCGGCGATCAGTTTGATATTTGGGAAGCGGTTTATTCACCGGTTGATAAAGACGGCTATCCAGCAAGAATTTTTAATAAATATACCGGCGCAATAGATAAAAAAGTAGCTGAATACTGGAAAGACAATTATGACCTCGTAAATATCATCAAAAGAGATTGGCCAAGGATTGGAGAAAAACTTAAAAGTAAAATCCATATTTACGTTGGTGATATGGATAATTTTTATCTGAACAATGCCGTGTATACGGCCGAAGACATGATTAAAAAACTGGAGAACCCTAAATGTGATTGCGAAGTAGATTATGGCGACCGTGCTGAGCATTGCTGGAACGGCGATCATACACAACCTAATTATATCAGCCGGTTGCGTTATCACAACATGTTTATTCCCAGATGGGCCGAAGAAGTAAAGAGTCGTGCTCCCAGGGGAGCAGATCTCAGTAGCTGGAGGTATTAGTTTTGTACTGTGGGAACAGTTAAAAAAATTGGTTGTTCCGGCAGTATTTCTGTTGAGTAAATTTTATAGTAATCCTTTTTGGAGCAGGTATTCGGCTATTTGTACTGCATTTGTTGCTGCTCCCTTTCTCAAATTATCACTTACCACCCACATGTTTAAAGTATT
>JAHEZE010000045.1:15135-16853 GCA_023251235.1 Sphingobacteriales bacterium
CCACCGGCAGAAAATAAAGCAACTGCTGGTTTGGCGGCAATTGCATCCACCATGCTTACAACTTTATATTTCTTTCCTTTAAATTCTACTTCTTTTCCTACGCTTCTTTCAGAAGCAACAGGAATCAGTTCCGTTACCGGGAAATTTCTTTCGGCCAGAATTTCTAACATTTTTGTACCTACTAAACCAGTGGCGCCAACTACTGCTACTTTCATTTTTTTTATTTTTTAAATAAAAAACCCTCCATTTCTGGAAGGCTTGCTAAACTTTTATATAGTACATACACTACGCAGCAAACCTTCCCTCAGGAATGTTTCTTATTGCGTTTTGTATGTTTCATATTCGTCATAAAGAAGAGCAAAGATAATCGTACAAAGCAATCTTCCAAAAAATAATCCGATTTATTCATTGCTACTAACGTTTATTTGAGATGGTTTCATTAATTTGTATTCATGCTTTTAAAACGCTTTGTGGTTATATTTTTTTTATTCCCCTGTTTTCTACAGGCACAAAACAGGTATGATATTGTAATCGATGAAATCATGGCTGACCCTACTCCGCAGATTGGATTGCCATCAAATGAATGGATCGAATTAAAAAATGTAACTGCAAATCCTATCAATCTGCAAAACTGGAGAATTGGTGATGCAACAGGTCAGAGTGGTGCAATGCCGAATTTTATTTTACAACCTGATAGTTTTGTTATTGTCTGTACCGGTAGCGCAGTAGCAGCCATGTCAGCATTTGGAACCACAATATCTGTAACCAGTTTTCCATCTCTGGATAATGACGGCGACCAATTATTTCTAAAAGCATCAAATGGTAAAATCATTCATGCAGTTGAGTATTCATCATCCTGGTATCAGAATGCAGTGAAGAGTGATGGAGGATGGACATTGGAAATGATCGATACAAAAAGCCCCTGTGCCGGAATTACTAACTGGAAAGCGGGCATCGATACAAAAGGAGGAACACCGGGAAAAAAGAATTCTATTGACGCAATTAATAATGATGCCATCGGCCCACAACTTAAAAGAGCCTATTCCATAGATAATCTTACAGTCAATTTAGTTTTTGATGAACCGGTTGACAGCTTGAAAGGCGCTACTATTTCTAATTATTCTGCTGACGGTGGTTTAACAATAAATAATGCAGTAACCCTTGCTCCTCTTTTTAACCAGGTTCAATTGAAATTCTCAACTCCCATGAATGCAAACACGGTTTATACAATTACTTCTGTAAATATCACTGACTGTAAAAACAATTCCATAGGTGCAGCAAACAAAGTAAAAATTGGTTTGCCGGTTGATGCTGATGCAAATGAAATAGTAATTAATGAAATTTTATTTAATCCCAAAAGTGGTGGCAGTGATTATGTTGAATTCTATAACCGGAGTAATAAAATTTTTGATGCCAATAAACTATATATCGCCAACAGAAATACCAGTGGTGCCATCAGCAGTAATAAATTATTGGCTACCACTCCCTGTTATATTTTCCCGGGAGATTATATTGTAGTTACAGAAGATGCCGATAATCTTTTGCTGAATTATTTAGTACAGAACTCCGATAATATGCTGGTAGTTTCTTCACTCCCTTCATTTCCGGATGATGAAGGGGATGTCATCCTGTTGAATTTTCAAGGTGCTATTGTGGATGAAGTAAAATACAAAGATGATTGGCAGTTTGCATTAATTGATAACCCGGATGGCGTTTCG
>JAHEZE010000045.1:16863-22153 GCA_023251235.1 Sphingobacteriales bacterium
GCTGGAAAGAATTGATTCCGATGGATTATCACAGGATGCCGGTAACTGGCATTCTGCGGCGTCTACTGCCGGGTACGGAACCCCAACTTATAAAAATTCGCAATACAAATTATTACAAACCATCAATGCTAAAATTGAAATTGCTCCCAAAGTTTTTTCCCCTGACAATGATGGCCGGGATGATATTGCCACCATTCAATATAAAACTACTGAACCTGGTTACGTTGCCAATATCATTATTTATGATGCCAACGCAAGACCGGTTAGAAATTTAGTACGTAACGGAACACTTGGATTATCCGGCTACTGGAACTGGGATGGATTGGATGATAAGAGTTTAAAATTACCGGTAGGCACCTACATTATATATACAGAGATTTTTAACCTGCAGGGGAAAAAAGAAAGCTTTAAAAATGTAGTGGTGCTGGCAAGAAAACTGAATTAAGCTTTATACTTTAATCAAAATTTTATTTATTTCAAACCCAATCAGTATCGAGGTTAATATCAAACTTGGTTAAATCTTTAAACTGCTGAATCCTGTTATCAATATCCGTTCTTTTCAGTTCTTTTAATCTTGCTGTACCAAATTTTTCCACACAATAACTTGCCATGGCGCTGCCGACAATAATGGCTGATTTCATATTTTCAAAACTGTGGTCTTTTGTTCTAGCCAGATGACCAACAAAGCCTCCGGCAAAAGTATCCCCGGCCCCTGTTGGATCGAATACCACTTCCAGCGGAAGTGCCGGTGCAAAAAAAACTTTATCATCATTAAACAATAAGGCGCCGTGTTCTCCTTTTTTAATAATCAGATATTGCGGACCCATTTCCATTATTGCTTTTGCGGCGCTTACCAAAGAATACTGCCCGCTTAACTGTCTTGCTTCACTATCGTTTACCATCAGCACATCTACTTTTTTAATTAATTTTTCAAGATCACTCATGGCTGTTTCCATCCAGAAATTCATGGTATCCATTACAATCAGCTTTGGTTTATTCTTTAATTGACTGATAACTGAAAGCTGAATAGAGGGTGCAAGATTGCCGAGCATCAGGATTTCGCAATCCTGGTAACTGTCCGG
Organism: Sphingobacteriales bacterium; assembly: GCA_023251235.1. Lineage (GTDB taxonomy): Bacteria > Bacteroidota > Bacteroidia > Chitinophagales > Chitinophagaceae > VBAS01. The sequence continues at coordinate 17,946 of JAHEZE010000045.1, forward strand.
TACTACAGGACGAAAATTGCCTAATACATTTAACTGAGTTTCCAGCGTATCCCGGGTATTCATGTCCATGTGATAGCGGCCGCTCCAGAAAAAAGATTTTTCGTTTTCTTTTACCTGAACACCTTCCATAGCAACACCACGGGCTTCCAGGATTTTTAATTCCTCCCTGGGAAAATCGCCGCCAACTACTGATAATTGTTTTATAGGCCTCGTAAAATTAGAAGCACTCCAGGCAATGTATGTAGCTGCTCCGCCAATAATCTTATCGCTTTTCCCAAAGGGGGTTTCAATTGCATCAAAAGCCATTGAACCAACAACAAGTAAAGACATAAAATCAGGAATTAGTAATTAGGAATTATGTACAGCCGGGCAATATTACAGGAATTAAAGCAAACCAGGAATTGGTATTCAATTGCTATCGAATAAGAAAGAAGTAAAAAAATATATTCTCCCCAATCTCAATTCCAAATTACCGTTCGTAGCTTATCTTTGGCCTATGTCAAAAGTTACCAGGCGTAAAGCTTCCAAAAAAGAATTCATTCTATTGAAAGCAGCCCAGATGTTCCGGGAAAAAGGGTTCGCAGCTACTTCCATGCGTGACCTTGCAGAAACAGTAGGCATTGAAGCAGCCAGCCTGTATAATCATATCCGTTCCAAAAATGAAATGCTGGAAACTATCTGTTTTGATGTAGCCAATCTTTTTAATATTTATATAGATGAAGTGGAAGCCAGTGATAACTCGCCTATCCCAAAGATTGAAGTACTGCTTCGTTTTCATATAAAGCAAATGATAGAAAATTTTGAAGCAGTGTTTGTATGTGACAGGGAATGGAAACATCTTGATGAACCCTATCTCTCCAATTTTCGTGCACAACGCCGCACCTACCGGAAAAGAATTGCAGCCATCGTAGAAGAGGGAATCAGGAGGAACGAGATCAGAAAAATTGATGCACCAACTTCTGTTATGATTATGCTGCATGCGGTAAGTGGTATTGAAAGCTGGCATCGTTCCAAAACCAAAATCAACGCAGAGGATCTCGAAAATAACATGGTTATGATTATGATTGACGGGCTGAGAAAACAATGATGATTCTATGTCAATTCACTTTCACTCACTCAAAATAAAAGAAGTTAAGAAAGAGACAGATCAATGTGTGACTATCAGTTTTGAAATTCCTCCTGAATTAGCTGGTTCATTTCATTATATGCATGGGCAAAGCCTGACTATGCGTGCCTTTATCAATGGTAATGAAATAAGAAGAACGTATTCACTCTGCAGTTCCCCCCTTGATAATGAATGGACGGTTGCCATAAAAAAAGCAGAAGCCGGAATATTTTCATCCTATGCTAACGAACAGCTAAAAAAAGGGGATATGCTGGAAGTCATGGAGCCGGTAGGAAAATTTTATACCGAACTTAATCCATCTATTAAAAAAAATTACCTGGCTTTTGCTTCCGGCAGTGGCATTACGCCGGTTATATCGATCATTAAAACAACATTAAGGACAGAATCGCAAAGTTCTTTCACGCTGGTTTATGGCAACAGAGCAAGGGGTTCAATTATTTTTTTTGAAGAACTGGAAGGATTGAAAAACATGTTTATTGACCGCTTCAATCTGATCAATATTTTAAGCAGGGAAAAAACAGAAACTCAGCTTAATTTTGGCAGAATTGATACTTCAAAACTTGATGAACTTTCAAAACTTATTGACTATAACAACATTGACGAAACTTTTATATGCGGTCCGGAAGAAATGATTTTTTGTGTAAAAGATTTTCTAACTCAAAAAGGAGTCAGTGAAAAGAAAATTCATTTTGAATTATTTACAAGTTCAACTCCTAAAAAAAAGAAACCTGAAAAAGAAAAATCAAAAACAGATTCAGGCCCACAAAGTAAAATAACGGTAAAAGTTGATAATAGAAGTTTTGACTTTTCAATGCCACTTAATAGTGAAAGCAGTATTCTTGACACAGCCCTGCTGCAAGGGGCTGATCTGCCTTTTGCCTGCAAAGGGGGTATGTGCTGCACCTGTAAAGCCAAATTGCTGGAAGGGAAAGTAGAAATGGATGTTCACTGGGGTCTGGAACATGAAGAAATTGAAAAAGGATTTATCCTCACCTGCCAGAGTCATCCTAAAACAGAAAAAGTGATAGTGGATTTTGATATTAAATGACGATAATCATTCTCTGATAGCTGTTGGTTTTTGTTAAATTTGCTTTCTAAAAATGAAAGTAAATGCCTGTTCCTGAATTCGAAAAAATTTTCCGGGATAAAATAGATAACGAAGTAAAGATTGAACCCAAAGATTGGATGCCCGATGCTTACCGGAAAACTAATATCCGGCAGATAAGTCAGCATGCACATAGTGAAATAGTCGGTATGTTGCCTGAAGGCAATTGGATTTCAAGAGCTCCTTCATTAAAAAGAAAAGCAATTCTTTTAGCCAAAGTGCAGGATGAAGCAGGCCATGGTTTATATTTATATTCTGCTGCAGAAACACTGGGTATGAGTCGTGAAGAAATGATAAATGATTTACATAGTGGCAAAGCAAAGTATTCTTCCATTTTTAATTATCCCACATTGACATGGGCCGACATCGGCGCCATCGGATGGCTGGTAGATGGAGCAGCCATTATGAATCAGGTGATGCTGACCAGAACTTCTTATGGTCCTTATGCAAGAGCCATGGTAAGAATTTGTAAAGAAGAAAGTTTTCATCAGCGGCAGGGCTTTGAAATTTTATTAGTGCTGAGCAAAGGAACTATAGAACAAAAAGAAATGTGTCAGGATGCTATTAATCGCTGGTGGTGGCCTTCCCTGATGATGTTTGGCCCGAAAGATGCTGAAAGTACCAATAGCGATCAGAGCATGAAATGGAAAATTAAAAGAAAAACCAATGATGAGCTCCGTCAGAATTTTATTGACATGATCGCTGAACAGATAAAGGTACTTGGCATGAAACTTCCTGATGATAAGTTAAAATGGAACGAACAAAAAAGGCATTATGACTTTGGAGAAATAGACTGGAACGAATTCTGGAATGTGATAAAAGGAAATGGCCCTTGCAATAAACAACGGTTAGATGCAAGAAGAAAAGCATGGGAAGATGGTGAATGGGTGAGGGAGGCAGCTGCGGCACATGCAAAGAAAATGGTAGAAAGAGAAAAGCAACAGGCCGCTTAATTAGTAATTAAGAATTAAAAATTAATAATGAAAACATACTTAAGAAAATTCTATTACGGCGATATCCCGGACGATAAATCAGGAGGAAATATTGTTTCAAAAGAAACAAAGAGTGATTGGCCTCTTTGGGAGATATTCATTCGCAGTAAACAGGGTCTCGACCATAAACATGTAGGCAGCCTGCATGCAGCCGATGCAAAAATGGCCATTGAAAATGCAAGAGATGTTTATACAAGAAGAATGGAAGGAGTGAGCATCTGGGTGGTAGAAAGTAAATACATCCATGCAACAAATCCGGATGAAGCAGGTGAATTGTTTGAACCGGCAGCCGATAAAATTTACAGGCACCCCACTTTTTATCAATTGCCTGATGAAGTGGATAAAATGTAAACCCCCATTATCAAAGGGGTAGTAAAATGAATCAGGATTTAATTGATTATACCTTACACTTAGCTGACAACTCACTTGTTCTCGGCCAACGTAATAGTGAATGGTGCGGACATGGTCCCGTGCTGGAACAGGATATTGCCATTACTAATATTTCACTTGACTTAATCGGGCAGGCAAGAAATTTTTATCAGTATGCTTCAATTCTTATTGGTAACGGAGCAACAGAAGATTCACTTACTTATTTAAGAAAAGAAAGGGAATTCAAAAACTGTTTATTAGCAGAACAACCCAATGGCGACTGGGGCCAAACAATTCTCCGGCAATATTTATTCAGCCAATTCCAATATTTATTATTTCAGCAATTACAGAATAGCAACAATAAACAACTGGCTGCTATTTCAGAAAAATCGTTAAAAGAGATCACTTATCATCTTCGCTGGAGCAGTGAGTGGGTGATCCGGTTAGGTGACGGTACAGAAGAAAGCCATGACCGGATGTTAAAAGCTATTGATGCATTATGGAGATATACAGGAGAGTTATTTGAAGTTGTGAGTTATGAGTTACGGGTTTGGGATGAGGGAATCGGAGTTGATGTAATAAAACTAAAAGAACAGTGGATGAACAATGTGAAAGA
>JAHEZE010000045.1:22253-23418 GCA_023251235.1 Sphingobacteriales bacterium
CATTATGGAGATATACAGGAGAGTTATTTGAAGTTGTGAGTTATGAGTTACGGGTTTGGGATGAGGGAATCGGAGTTGATGTAATAAAACTAAAAGAACAGTGGATGAACAATGTGAAAGAGATATTTGATGAAGCAACTTTGCCGATTCCTGAAAAAATTTTTATGCAAATGGGGGGGAAAAAAGGGATACATACAGAACATCTTGGATTTTTACTTGCTGAATTACAATACATGCAAAGAGCCTATCCAAACAGTGTATGGTAAATAACTATGATAAGACATGAAATAGATAAAGAAAGAATTTACTCTTACCTCGAAGAAATTAACGATCCGGAAGTCCCGGTATTAAGTATTATTGATTTGGGTATTGTAAGAGATGTTATAATGCACGAAGATGATGAACTTGAAGTAGTGATTACCCCAACATATACCGGTTGTCCCGCGATGGATATGATAGCTGCCACAATAAAAATCGAACTGGCCACTCTAGGATTTAAAAAAATTAAAATCACCCAGGCACTTTCTCCTGCATGGACTACAGAATGGATGAGTGAAGAAGGAAAAAGAAAATTAAAGGAATACGGTATTGCTCCTCCTAATCCAAAACAACAGGTCTGCCTGCCGGACAGGCAGGTCTGTGAGCAAAAATTATTTGCAGCAGCAGAAACAGTACAGTGTCCTCATTGCAATTCATATCACACCCATCGCATCAGCGAGTTCGGATCTACCGCATGCAAAGCATTATATCAATGTGATGATTGCAAAGAACCCTTTGATTATTTTAAATGTCATTGATCAGTTACCATTCTACCTCCCAAAATCATCCTGCAATCTTACAATATCATCTTCATCAGATGGATTAGCAGCATCCGTATGCTGCCAGATTTCTGCAACAACACCCCAGCTACCTGTTCCGATTAAACGATGACGTTTGCCTTGCCTGAGTTTGATTTTATCACCAACTTTTAAAATGTGTTTATCTGTTTCTTCATCTGTATCGCTTGTTGCAACGGCTACTTCGCCAGCAATACATCTCCATATTTCTGCACGGCGATGATGATATTGCCAACTTAATCTTTTTCCCGGAGCTACCATTAAAATTTTCGGGCTTAGTTTTTCTGAAATTTTTAATTGCTCAAAATCTTCTTCTGGAAAAAAATTTT
>JAHEZE010000046.1 GCA_023251235.1 Sphingobacteriales bacterium
ATCTATTTCACCCGTGCGGAAATATTTGGTGAGTAAAGAACCATATACATCAATAGCCCAAACTTGAATGTTCGGATTCTTTTCTTTAAGATACATGGCTGCACCTGTTATTGTTCCGCCGGTTCCTGCTGTGCAAACCAAATGAGTAATTTTTCCATCCGTCTGTTTCCAGATTTCAGGACCGGTTGTTTCATAATGTGCCAAACGGTTGGCAAGATTATCATACTGATTGCAGTGAAATGAATTCGGAATTTCTTTTGCTAATCTTGCAGCAACACTATAATAGCTATTCGGGTCTTCAGGTAATACATTGGTAGGGCAAACAATTACCTCTGCGCCTACCGCTTTTAAAATATCTGCTTTTTCTTTTGATTGCTTGTCTGTGGTAACAAAAATGCATTTATAACCTTTTACCACTGCTGCCAGGGCTAATCCCATACCGGTATTGCCACTGGTTCCTTCAATGATGGTGCCGCCGGGTTTCAGCTTTCCTTCTTTTTCAGCCACCTCAATCATTTTTACAGCCATGCGGTCTTTTATGGAATTTCCGGGATTGAAATAATCCACTTTGGCAGCAACAAGACAGGGCAAATCTTTTGTAATCTTATTCAGCTTAATCAGCGGAGTGTTACCAATGGTTTCAAGGATGTTTTTTTTGATATCCATGTTGAATTCTTAAAATGTAAAGGTACTTTTTTATAGGGAGTTGTGGTAGTTCAGTTAAATCTTCTGAGTTTCGAATTGTTAAAAATTTATATAAAACAAAAAAAGCCCCTCCAATAATGAAGGGGCTACCGGACATGATGATATAAAACCATCAGGCTTCTTTATGAAAATTTTTTCTTCTGTTGGCAAGAAAACGGTCAAGTAATACCAGCGCCAGCAGCACATTTACCATCATAAATACATTTACAAAATTGTTGTTGAAAATTTTACTTAAATCTACTTTACTTAAATCCAGTTTATTAAAATTTATAGGCAGTGTGTTATCGCCTTTGGCATTCCAGTCTATTTGCCCGAAACCATAAATAAGGAATCCAAGGATGGTGATGAAAAAGAATGAGGCAATGCCCCAAATGATTTTTTTGTTTATATATGTTTTTGTAGCGGGAGCAATATATAACCTGGAAATTTCTTCCATTACATTTTTTGTAAAACGCAGTGAAGGTTGTTCCAGTTCGGAAGATTTCAGAAGTTGGTGTACTTCCAGCAACTCATGATATTTTGTTTTCCATTCATGATTACTTTCCAGCAGTTTTTCAATAGTAGACTTTTCAGCCATGCTGTTTCTGCCATCAATATAATCCCACAATCTGCTTTCTATGTTTTGTTGTTCGTTCATACTACTGATTTTAATAAATGTTTTTTATTTCTTCGCTGAAATGGTTTTCCATTTTTTCTTTCAGCCGGATTCTTGCCCTGTGTAATCTCACCTTCACTGTATTTGTTTCTATTCCAAGTATTTTGCTGATCTCTTCCAGATTTTGCTCTGCTTTATAAAACAAAGTTATAATCTCTCCATCGTCAGGGCTTAATAATGCGATGGCCTCATTTACCATATTTACTCTTGATTTCTGTTCTACCATATTAGCCCTGAATCCGGAATCCTGGCTGTCGGCCATTTCAAATACTTTTTCATTATCCAATGAATAAACTTCCAGTTTCTTTTTCCTTAAAAAAGTTATGCAGGTGGTATTAACAATGGTATAAAGCCAGGTGCTGAACTTTGACTCTCCCCTGAAATCAGACAAATACCTGTATGCCTTAATAAAGACATCCTGTGCTACTTCTTCAGCATCTTCCCGGCTTTTGATCATCCTTAATGTCAGGGTAAATACATAGTTCTGGTAACGGTTTACCAGTTCAGCATAGGCATTCTGCTCACCCTGCAGCACCCTGCTTATGATTTCATTATCAGTCTGTCCGGTTGACATTCATTTAGTAAGACTACAATAGTGGAACCTGGGTTACAATAAAGTTAGTCCTAATTTCTGCTATATATTAAGGAAGCAGTAAAGAAAAAATGCCTGGACTGTAACCGGAGTCAAAAAGGCATAGTCATAATATCTGTAAACCAGTTATTTTAAAAGTTCTTGAAAGGCTGTAACCTGGAATAAGGAATAGTAGTCAAAGAGAACAGAAACTAATTCATTAACAATAAAATTTATTTTATGCACGGCACAGAAATGATGGTGGCGGTATTAATCCCCCTCTCTTTTTTCGCAATGGTTTTCGGTATTGTTTATCTATATAAAAAAGAAAACCTTGCCATGATTGAAAAGGGAATGAATCCTAAGGACAAAATGTATCGTCCGGCTCCATTCAGAAGTTTGAAATGGGGATTATTATTACTCGGAGCAGGTTTTGGTCTGCTTATAGCCTTTTTCGTTGATATGAATCTTCCATACAGAATAGAACCAGTTGGAATTTATTTTGCTCTTATAGCAATGGGCGGAGGCCTGGGACTTATAGGTTCTTACTTTGTAGAGAAAAAGCATTGGTATGATAAAACGAACGGCGAATAACAACTTTCAATAAATTTTCCACCTTATCCTACTTCAGCAATGCGCCATTGGCGGATTGCTTTTTTGTTTTTGAAATTTCTTCCATTGCTTTTTTTACCACGGGGTCAAAACTGTTCATGACTTCATAAAATCCTTCTGTTCTCCATTTATATCTCGCTAGTTGGGCTTTTATTCGTTTCTGAAGAAATTCTTTATCCAGGGCAGATAGACTTTTAAGATCGATAGTATCGTTTGCTGCATAATTCACAAGACTGTTCCATATATCTTCCTGGTTATTATATTTTATTGTGTATTCAGACGGGGAATTATATTTATTTATTTCATCACGGTGTGTCATGTAATAATTGTACATGAAATTGTTTAAAGAACCTGTCATATACAATTTGCTGATGCTGCTGTGCAATCTTCCGGTATCAAGGGATACAAATACAGAAGGGGTAATGCCGCCGCCGCCATATACACTGTCTCCGCATATTGTTTTATAAATTTTGCCATTGTTTATTTTACTGGTATCGGGGTGTATTACCTCGCCATTTTCATACCGATCTCTTATTTCATCCAGGTACTCTTCTTTCCCTTTTTTATAAGAACGCTGAATGCTTCTTCCCTGGGGAGTATAATATCTTGCTACTGTCAAACGTATGGCAGAGCCATCACTTAGTGAATATTGCTCCTGCACCAATCCTTTCCCGAAAGTTCTGCGTCCGATAATAGTGGCGCGGCACCAGTCCTGCAAAGCACCTGCCAGTACTTCACTGGCACTGGCTGAAAATTCATCAACAAGCACTGCCAATTCACCTTGTTCAAATATCCCCGGACGGCGGCATTTATATTCACGGCGACTGGAATTAAGACCTTCCGTATAGACAACTAATTTATCATCACTTAAAAATTCATCCGCAATATCTACTGCTTCGTTCATTAATCCGCCTCCATTTCCTCTTAGATCCAAGACAAGTTTTTTTAAATCGTTTTTCTTAAGTTCTTCCAGGGCTTTCATAAATTCTTCATAGGCAGTTTCTGAAAATTTATTCAGTTTTATATAACCGGTATTTTTATCAAGCATATAGGATGCATCAAGTGCAGGAAGGGGTATGGTGCCCCTGGTAACTGGAATTTCTTTTGACTGCCCGTTCCTTATAATTGTTAATCGTACTTCCGAGCCCCTTTCTCCACGGATTCTTTTTTTAACCTCGTCCGATGTGAAGGCAGCTCCGGTAATATTTTCATTATTCACTTTAACAATCCTGTCCCCGACCATTAAGCCTGCTTTATCACTGGGGCCATTGGCCATTACATATACAATATGAACGGTATCATAAAAAATATTGAATTCAACCCCGATACCTTCAAAATTTCCTATCAGGTCTTCATTCACTTCCTGCAGGTTGCTGGCAGGAATATATACCGAATGCGGATCCAGTTGTCCCATCATTTCATTGATGGCATTATATTGCAACGAATCCATTTTTACCGGATCCACATATCTTAGTCTTACCAGGTCAAGAATTTCCTGGAAAGTATTTCTGCGGGTCGTTTTAAAGAATCCATTTCCAGCTGGAGTATTCTCGCTAAGCTTAAATCCAAAAAACATCCCTGCGATCAGTACTATTGAAAATATCAACGGAAGCCAAATCTGTAATTTTTTATTACCCATCGTTCTGTATTTCTTTGTATTTTAAATGCAAAATAGAGAAAAGTTTCTGGTTGCTGGTTGCGGGTTACAAGTAACTTAGTCTTGAAAAGGAATTTAGCTTTTATAAATCATCATACCAGAAACAAAAATCAACAACCAATAACCTACATCATGTCTTCAATTAAACTTATAGCAGATAGCGGGGCTACAAAGGCTGAATGGTGCCTGCTGAATAACGGGAAAAAGAAAACCATCTTTACACAGGGTATCAGCCCCTATTTTCTGAATACTCATCAAATCGTTGACCTGTTAAGAAAAGAATTATATCCACGGCTCAAAAATATTTCAATAGATGAAGTCCATTATTATGGTACCGGTTGTGCCAATCCTGCCAATGCCAGATTAGTGAAAAAAGCAATTCAGAATGTTTTCGCTGATGCATCAGTAAATGTAACTCATGATCTGATGGCGGCAGCCAGAGCTTTATGCGGAAGAAAAAAAGGCATTGCTTGTATTTTGGGTACTGGTTCCAATTCCTGCTATTATGATGGAAAGAAGATTGTAAAAAACAGTCCCGGTCTTGGATATGTGCTGGGTGATGAAGGAAGTGGCGCTTACCTGGGTAAAAAAGTAATACAATATTACCTGTACGAAATATTTGATGATGATCTTCGGGCCAGGTTTGACGCGAAGTACACCACAAACCGGATTGAAATTCTGGAAAATGTTTATAAAAAACCAATGCCCAACAGGTATCTGTCTTCTTTCGCCCTGTTCCTGGCAGAGAACCGGGGACATTATATGATTGAAAATATTATTGAAGATGGATTAAATGATTTTTTCTTTAATCATCTTTGCAAGTACCGTGAATCTTTGATCATGCCCATTCATTTTGTTGGTAGTGTAGCCTATGGTTTTAAGGATGTATTAAGGGAACTTTGTAAGACTTATGGATATGATATGGGGAAAATTTTAAAGAATCCTATGGAAGGACTTATAGATTATCACAGTGCCCTCTGAATCCCCCTAATGGGAACTTAGAAAAAGGAATTATCATTTGTAAATAATAAAGATGATGAGGTTTTAAGGATGTTGAAAACCTATTTTATAGATGAGCAGAAATACTTAAGCAAAAAGCCTCCCTTCAGGGAGGTTTGGAGGGTTTATTATGTCGTTTGAGAAAATAACTGAACTACCGGGTAATTATCGTCATCTCGATAAAATGACAATTGAAGAAATTCTTATCAACATTAATAATGAAGATAAAACAGTGGCCTATGCCGTAGAAAGATCCATTCCCCAGATTGGAAAATTAGTAGAAGCAGCAAGTGATAAGATGCTCAGTGGTGGAAGGTTGTTTTATGTAGGTGCCGGTACCAGCGGAAGATTGGGAATTGTAGATGCCAGTGAATGCCCACCAACTTATGGGGTCCCAAATGGATTGGTAATCGGGCTTATTGCAGGTGGAGAAAAAGCAATAACATCATCGGTTGAATATGCTGAAGATAGTAAAGATGAAGGATGGAAAGATTTACTAAAACACAATATAAACGATAAAGACTTTGTTATTGGCATTGCAGCCAGTGGTACTACTCCTTATGTAATCGGGGCATTGGAATTGTGCAAGGCCAATAATATATTAACAGGCAGTATCACCAATAATCCCGGTTCGCCATTGGCAAAAGTGGCAGATTACCCGGTAGAAATTGAAGTAGGTCCTGAATTTGTAACCGGAAGTACCAGGATGAAAAGCGGAACATCACAAAAATTGGCTCTAAATATGATCTCAACAGCTATTATGATCCAACTCGGCAGGGTAGAAGATAATAAAATGGTGAACATGCAACTTACAAATGAAAAATTAGTTGATCGAGGTACTAAAATGTTAATGGAGAAATTGAAACTGAACGATTATAATTCGGCAAAAGAATTGCTTCTCACTTACGGCAGTGTAAAAAAAGCAGTAGAAAGTGTTTTAAAATAACAAGTGTTATTGTTTTTCTTTTTTATCTTGTGCCTTCAACACTAACAGTAGTGGAGAGATTATACAACCATATCATTTCTACGCTGGCAATAAAGACTTTGATTGTCACTACATCCATTACGGCTACCGCAACTACAATCCGCTGAAGCGGATTGTAAATTATCATATCAACATTTGGGCATTATGCTGTAAACATAGAATAGGTCATTTGATCAATTTTTCAGGAATTAAATAAAAAGGGAAATATGCGAGTTTTAAAATTTGGCGGCACTTCGGTTGCCAATGCAGAAAATATTAATAAAGTAATTGCAATTGTTATAGAGGCAGTTAAAAAAGATAAAACGATTGTTGTTGTATCAGCTTTGGGCGGAATTACAGATTTATTACTCGGCGCTGCAGAGTTAGCTGCAAAAGGTGATGAATTATATAAAGAGAAACTTTCTATTATTGAGCAGCGACATATGGAGACGGTAAAAAAACTGATACCTGTTGCTCAGCAAAGTCAGTTATTAAGCCTGGTTAAAAAAGGATGCAATGATATTGAGGACATTTGCAATGGCGTTTTCTTGTTGGGAGAAATAACTCCGAGAACCAAAGATAGAATCAGCAGTTACGGAGAATTACTCTCTTCCCAAATAATTGCTGCAAAATTTCAATCTGAAAATACAGAAGTAACCTGGAAAGATTCAAAAGAATTGATTCTAACCAATTCTTATTTTACTGCAGCAGAGGTTGATTTTACTGTCACCGAGCAAAGAATAAAAAATTATTTTTCTGCTCAACCGGCACCCCTGTTTATTTTACCAGGTTTTATAGCAGCTGATAAAAATGGTATTACGACTACATTGGGAAGAGGTGGTTCAGATTACACAGCGGCAATCATTGCATCAGCCATTCAGGCGGATGTATTGGAAATCTGGACAGACGTAAGTGGTATGATGACTGCGGATCCCAGGTTGACTAATAATGCCCGTATCATTCCGCATATTTCTTACCAGGAAGCCATGGAGCTTTCACATTTTGGCGCCAAGGTTATTTATCCGCCAACTATTCAGCCGGTTATGAATAAAGGAATTCCTGTTTGGATCAAAAATACTTTTGCTCCCGGCGACGAAGGCACGTTGATAGAATCTGTGGCTACTAAGAATGGAAATATTGTAAGGGGAATATCCAGCATCAACAATATTTCATTAATAAGCCTGGAAGGAAGCGGCATGATCGGCATTCCGGGATTTTCCAAAAGATTATTTGAAGCATTAAGCAATGAGAAGATCAATGTGATTCTGATTACCCAAAGTTCTTCAGAACATTCTATTTGTGTGGGCATTGAAGCGGCTTCAACAGAAAAAGCAAAATTGGCGGTAGATGCCGCCTTCAGCAATGAAATTGCTTTACAGAAAGTAGAACCACTGAAGGTGGAAACAGAACTTTCTATTGTCGCTCTTGTAGGAGAGAACATGAAAAGTCATCCGGGCATCAGTGGCCGCATGTTCAGCGCCATGGGCAGAAATGGTGTGAATATCCGGGCTATTGCACAGGGTTCTTCAGAAAAAAATATTTCGGCTGTTATTTCTACCCTGGATGTTAAAAAAGCAATTAACGTATTGCACGAAGAGTTTTTTGAAACAACTTACAAACAAGTGAACTTGTTTGTAATCGGTACCGGAAATGTGGGATCAAAACTTTTAGATCAACTGAAAAAACAATTAGAATTTCTTCAGCAACATCTGCATCTGCAGGTGAATGTGGTGGGGTTGAGTAACAGCAGAAAAATGCTGATCAATGAAAATGGTATCAACCTTTCTAATTGGAAAGAACAATTAAAAGATGGTGAAAAAGCAAATCTTCAGCAATTCGTCGACGAAATAATCAGCCGGAATCTTCGTAATTCTGTTTTTACAGATATAACCGCTAATGATATTGTTGCTTCAGTTTATGATCAGTTATTGAAAAAAAGCATTTCAGTGGTAGCCTGTAATAAGGTTGCGGCTTCCTCTGCATATGGTAATTATAAAAAACTGAAAGATCTTGCCAGGGAGTACAACTGCCGCTTCCTGTTTGAAACAAATGTAGGAGCCGGTTTGCCGGTAATCGGCACTTTGAATGATATATTAATCAGCGGCGATACCGTGCATCGTATTGAAGCCGTATTAAGCGGAACCTTGAATTTTGTTTTTAATAATTATGATGGCAAAAGAAAATTTGCAGAAGTAGTAAAGCAGGCACAGGAGGAAGGATATACAGAACCTGATCCAAGACTGGATCTCGGCGGCACCGATGTCATGAGAAAAATTATGATCCTGGCAAGAGAAGCTGGTGAAAAAATAGAAATGGATGAAATCACTAATAATTCTTTTATGCCCGCATCCTGTATGAAGGGGACCGTGGATGATTTTTATACTGCCATGGAAAAAGAAGAAGGACATTTCAAAAATCTTTATGAAGAAGCGGATGCAGCGGAGAGTAAATTAAAATTTGTCGCTTCTTTTAACAATGGTAAAGCTTCGGTAGGGTTACAGCATATCGGACCGGGTCACGACCTTTATCATTTATATGGAAAAGATAATGTAGTGTTGTTTTATACAGACAGATATAAAGAACAACCATTAGTAGTAAAAGGCGCCGGCGCCGGTGCAGAAGTAACCGCCAGCGGGGTGTTTGCAGATATTTTAAGAGCTGTAAAAATGTAAAATGAAGATTGTTAAAGTACATTCTCCTGCTACCGTTGCCAACCTGGTTTGCGGTTTTGATATTCTTGGTATGGCATTGAATGATCCATTCGACGCAATGAAAATAAAATTACTTGACGACCCCCGGGTAATTATTCATAATAAAGACGAATATAATCTGCCAACGGAGGCTGAGAAGAATGTAGCAGGGGTTGTATTGTTGTCTATCATTGAAAAGATGAATAATACAATTGGTTTTGAAATTGAAATAGAAAAACATATTAAACCCGGAAGCGGCATCGGCTCCAGCGCTGCCAGCGCCGCAGGAGCAGCGGTTGCAGCCAATAATTTACTCGGAAATATTTTTTCAAACGATGAACTGGTGCAGTTTGCTATGAATGGCGAAAAATTAGCATCGGGTGTTAAACATGCAGATAACATTGCTCCCTGTATATTAGGAGGAATTTGTTTAATACGCAGTATTCATCCGCTGGACATTATTCCTATTCCTTCGCCGGATCTTTTTGTAACTGTAGTTCACCCCCAGATAGAAGTAAGAACATCCGATGCAAGACAGATTCTGCGACAGCAAATTTTATTAAAGGATGCCATCCGCCAGTGGGGAAATATAGCAGGTTTGGTTACCGGTTTTTTGAAAAATGATTTTGATCTGATTGGCCGTTCATTGGAAGATGTGATCATTGAACCTGTTCGCAGTATTCTGATCCCGGGATTTGATGAAGTGAAAACAAGCTGTAAAGAAGCAGGAGCATTAGGCGGTGGTATTTCCGGTTCAGGCCCCTCGGTTTTTATGTTGAGTAAAGATGAATCAACCGCCAGGTCAGTAGAATCTGTAATGAAAGATGTTTATAATAAAACAGGTATTGACTACAATACCTATGTAACTACTATTAATAAAAGAGGAGTGGAAATTATTGAATGAAATATTCAATGCTCAATTTTCAATGAAGTATTACAGTACCAATAAGCAATCACCAAAAGTTAATTTTAAAGAAGCAACTATAAGAGGTCAGGCTCCGGATAGGGGATTATATTTTCCTGAAAACATCCCTCAGATCGGCAAAAACTTTTTTCAGCAAATAGAAAAATATCCTGATGAAGAAATTGCATTAAGAGTTATAAAACCTTACGTTGGGGATTCCATTCCGGATGAAGAACTGTTTTCAATTGTAAAGGAGACAGTGAATTTCCCCATTCCTTTAGTGAAAGTGAATGAAAACATTTTTTCTCTTGAACTTTTTCATGGCCCTACACTCGCATTTAAAGATATTGGCGCCAGGTTTATGAGCCGCTGTCTTGGTTATTTTTTAAAAGGTCAGGATAAAGAAGTTACCGTATTGGTGGCTACTTCGGGTGATACAGGCGGAGCAGTGGCAAATGGTTTTTATGATGTGAAAGGAGTAAAGGTGGTTATACTTTATCCTTCCGGGAAAGTGAGTGCTGTGCAGGAAAAACAACTGACTACATTAGGCAAAAATATTCATGCATTAGAAATAGAAGGAACTTTTGATGACTGCCAGCAAATGGTAAAGCAGGCATTTACGGATGAACAAATCAATACACAGCTTTTTCTTACTTCTGCCAATTCCATTAATGTAGCACGATGGCTGCCTCAGCAGTTTTATTATTTCTTTGCATATAAACAATGGCCGGATAAAAATAATCCTCCGGTAATCAGTGTTCCCAGTGGAAATTTTGGAAATATCTGTGCTGGTATTCTTGCAAAACAGTCAGGTTTACCTGTTGAACATTTTATTGCTGCCTGCAATGTGAATGATGTTGTAACAAAATATCTTCAAACTTCAAACTTCAAGCCTCAAACAGCAAAACCAACTCTTTCCAATGCAATGGATGTAGGTAATCCCAGTAATTTCATTCGTATTCTGGAAATTTTCCATCACCGGTTTCCGGATTTGAAAAAGAATCTTTCTTCTTTGAGCATAACGGATGAAGAAACAATGGCAACAATAAAAGAGGTGGATGAAAAATATAATTATCTTCTGGATCCACACGGGGCTGTGGGTTATTTAGCATTAAATAAATATTTGAAAGAACATTCCGGTAAAAAAGCCCGCCTGTCGGACAGACAGGGAATTTTTTTGGAGACTGCGCATCCGGTAAAATTTCCTGAATCTGTTGAAAAAATAACAGGCAGAAAAATTGATATCCCCCAATCATTAGATTCGATAATGAAAAATGAAAAGAAAAGTATGAAGATGAAAGCTGGCTATTATCTTCTGAAGGAATATTTGCTGAAATAAAACAGCGCCGAAAGATTTATCACTCATTTTCTCTTTCACTCTTTTATTGCTTAACCTATCTTTGCAGTGAAGTATTTGTGTATGCATAATATTGAACCCTATTATAACTGGCGGTATATTTATATCAGCGAAGAAGACCAGCGTTCCCCTTTTTATGGGCAAATATATTCTGAGTTTGAATTTACCCAAACTGTTTACAATTATTATATCCATCCGCAGTGGGATGAATTTGGCAGCCGTACACTTTATCTGAAAGTATTGATGGCTGATTACGAAGAAAAATATGCGATCATCGAGCTGATTGGCGAATGGAATGATGCAATTGAGAATGATATCATGGAGTTGAAGCGGGAAGTGGTTGATGTTTTTGAGTTGCAGGGAATCAGGAAATTTATCCTCATTGCAGAAAATGTGTTGAATTTTCATAGTGGCGACAGGGATTATTATGAAGAATGGTATGAAGAAGCTACAGAAGAACAGGGGTGGATTGTTTGCCTCAATATGCCGGAACAAAGCCAGTATGATTTTAAAAAAGCCCACCTGAACCACTATCTGGAATTAATGGAACTGGATAACTGGAGAATATATAAACCGTTTCATTTGTTTAAGAAAATAGATACTGAATTGTCAGCAAGGCTGAAAGCTTGAGTGTGGCTGGTTGCCGGCCACTTGTTTCTGGTTTTATTTTCTACAAAATATTAATGCATTTTCAAGAAAGAGTTACCAATAACTATCAACTTCTAAAACATAAATTTTTCCTTCGTATTTGGCTTTGCGATTGTATTTTTGCAGCGGAAAAAATTCCTACCTAAACTCTCTTAATTTATGAATTGGTCTCAGCTGTTCACTTCCTCGATAGGCAAAAAGATTGTGATGAGTGTTACGGGTTTGTTTCTTATTTCATTTCTAGTGGTGCATATGGGTGTAAATGCCTGCATTTACAAAGATTTTTTTGATCCTTCTGATAACGGCGATATGTTCAACCGTGCTGCTGATTATATGGGTAAAACAGTTGTCATCCGGTTAATGGAAATAGTTCTGTTTGCCGGATTTTTCATTCATATCATTCAGGGGTTGGTATTAGAATTTCAGAACCGCAGTAAAAGAAAATTAGGTTACCAGGTGCAGATGGGTAATAAAGGAAGCAAATGGTACAGCCGTTCTATGGGTTTATTAGGCACCATACTTTTATTATTTCTTTTATTACACTGGTGGCATTTCTGGATTCCGTCCCGATTTACTGAAAGGGGATTAGAAAATCCGGTTTTATTAAGCAACGGAAGAGTAAGTCATGATATGTTTCATTTAATGAAAGCAACTTTCAGTGAGTGGTGGATTGTAATTGTATATATCGCCGGCTGTATTTCACTTGCATGGCATTTGATGCATGGTTTTCAAAGTGCATTCAGAACATTAGGATTACATAATGATCGTTTTTTTAAATTGGTGAATGCTTTTGGGATAGGATTTTCAGTAGTAGTTCCATTGATTTTTGCATTGATGCCGCTAAGTTTTAAAATGGGATGGATAGGATAGAGAGTAGAAAATGGAAAATTGAAAATAGAAACGACGAATAGAATTATAAAACGTACAAGAGAGCGACGCAAGAGATTATGATAAGAATTACTGAAGCTGGTTACAAAAAAAAATTATAAAAGATAAACTGATTTATGCTGGACGCTAAAATTCCTGCCGGACCGGTTGACCAGAAATGGACGAAATATAAAGGGTCAGTGAAATTGGTGAACCCGGCCAACAAACGCAAACTGGAAGTAATTGTGGTTGGTACCGGTCTTGCCGGTGCATCAGCTGCTGCATCGTTAGGGGAGTTGGGGTATAAAGTAAAGGCATTTTGTTTCCAGGATTCGCCCCGCCGTGCACACTCCATTGCAGCGCAGGGCGGCATTAATGCAGCAAAGAATTATCAGAATGATGGGGACAGCGTTTATCGTTTGTTTTATGATACTATTAAGGGCGGCGACTATCGTGCAAGAGAAGCAAATGTGCATCGTCTTGCTGAAGTGAGTACAAGTATTATTGATCAATGTGTGGCGCAGGGTGTACCTTTTGCAAGAGAATACGGTGGATTACTTAGTAACAGAAGTTTTGGAGGCACCCAGGTGCAGAGAACTTTTTATGCTGCAGGACAAACAGGTCAACAATTATTAATTGGCGCATACCAGGCATTGGAAAGACAAATATCTCTTGGTAATGTAACAATGCACAGCCGTCATGAAATGCTGGATGTAGTAATGATTGATGGAAAGGCACGAGGTATCATTTGCCGTAATCTTGTGAATGGTGAACTGGAAAGACACTTTGGCCATGCTGTATTACTTTGCACCGGTGGTTATGGGAATGTTTTTTACCTGAGCACAAATGCTATGGGCAGTAATGCTACTGCAATATGGAAGGCACATAAAAAAGGAGCTTACTTCGGCAATCCCTGTTTTACACAAATTCATCCAACCTGTATTCCGGTAAGCGGCGATCATCAGAGTAAATTGACATTGATGAGTGAATCATTGCGAAATGATGGAAGGATCTGGGTGCCCAAACAAAAAAGAGAAACCAGAAAGTCAATAGATATTCCGGAAGAAGAAAGAGATTATTACCTCGAAAGAAGATATCCGGCATTTGGAAATTTAGTACCCCGGGATGTGGCTTCAAGAGCAGCCAAAGAAAGATGTGATGCCGGTTATGGTGTAGGTACTTCAAAGCAGGCTGTCTATCTTGATTTTGCTGATGCCATTAAACGTTATGGAAAAATAGAAGCGGGAAAAAGAGGATTGGAAAATGCAGACGAAGCAACTATTATCAAACTTGGAAAAGAAGATGTGAAAGAAAAGTACGGCAATCTTTTTGACATGTATGAAAAGATAACCGGGGAAAATCCGTATGAAGTGCCGATGAGAATTTATCCTGCCGTGCATTATACGATGGGTGGCCTTTGGGTGGATTATGATTTAATGACTACTGTTCCCGGACTTTATACCCTGGGAGAAGCTAATTTTTCTGATCATGGCGCCAATCGGCTTGGTGCATCCGCATTGATGCAGGGTTTGGCAGATGGTTATTTTGTTATTCCTTACACTATCGGAAATTATTTAGCAGATGAAATAAGAACCGCTGAAATACCAACTGATCATCCGGCATTTATTCAAACTGAAAATGCAGTGTCTGACAGATTAAATATATTGATGGGTATAAAAGGAAAACAAACTGTAGAGAGTTTTCATAAGCGTCTCGGAAAAATTATGTGGGATAAATGCGGTATGGCAAGAAATGCAGAAGGACTTAAGCAGGCGATATCAGAAATTCAGCAATTGAAAAAAGAATTC
Organism: Sphingobacteriales bacterium; assembly: GCA_023251235.1. GTDB lineage: Bacteria > Bacteroidota > Bacteroidia > Chitinophagales > Chitinophagaceae > VBAS01. The sequence goes on from JAHEZE010000046.1 coordinate 14,438, forward strand.
TGGAGTGATGTAAGAATACCCGGTGAAATAAATGAAATGAATCCTGAACTGGATAAAGCAGGCCGGGTTGCTGATTTTATTGAATTGGGAGAACTGATGTGTATTGATGCATTGCAGAGAGAAGAAAGTTGCGGCGGCCATTTCCGTGAAGAATCTCAAACAGAAGAAGGTGAAGCGTTGCGTCATGATGATAAATTCATGTATGTATCAAACTGGGAGTATCAAGGAGATCATCAATGGGAATTACATAAAGAAGCATTGAATTATGAGGTAGTAAAGCCGAGTCAAAGAAGTTATAAGTAAACCTGATTGCTAAAATTGTTTAATTGATATATTGTTAAATTGTTTGTCTTGGAAACAAAAAAATATTTAAAGTTAAGTGACATTGAATCTTATCGTATCGCATTTCATTTAAGTAATTATGTTTGGGATATTGTAATTAAATGGAACTCCTTTTCGCAAAGAACGGTTGGTGAACAATTTGTAAAAGCAATTGACAGTATCTCTGCAAACATTGCTGAAGGTTTTGGAAGATATGGAAAAAGAGATAAAATAAAATTTTATAGATATAGTCAGGGTTCAATGATCGAATCTTTGGATTGGAATCAAAAATCGAAAGTCAGGAAACTTCTTTCAAAAGATGAGTATGGACATATTTTCGAAGAATTACAAAAATTACCTAAAGCAATTAACTCTTTGGTATTATTTACAAATCAAAAATTGAAGGTTTGAATTTTGAACAAAGCAATTTAACAATTGAACAATATAACCATGACTCATAAAAATATTAATCTCAAACTCAAAGTCTGGAAACAAAAGAATAGTAAGAGCGCAGGAAATTTTGAAACCTTCGTGGTAAAAGATATTTCTACGGAGATGTCTTTCCTGGAAATGTTTGATGTGTTGAATGAAAGACTGATTGGTGAAGGTAAAGAACCAATTGCTTTTGATCATGATTGTCGCGAAGGTATTTGCGGCACCTGTTCCATGTATATTAATGGCAGGCCACATGGTCCCTGGCATGCCACTACTACCTGCCAGCTACATATGCGGGCATTTAATGATGGTGATACAATTGTTGTTGAACCCTGGAGGGCAAATGCATTTCAAGTTATTAAGGATTTGATGGTTGACAGATCAGCTTTTGATCGCATTATACAGGCCGGAGGATTTATTTCAGTAAATACGGGCAATGCGGTGGATGCCAACTCTATGCCTGTTGAAAAGGATAAGGCAGATGCTTCATTTGCCGCTGCAGCATGTATTGGTTGCGGTGCCTGTGTTGCTGCCTGTAAAAACAGCTCAGCTATGCTGTTTGTATCAGCAAAAGTTACTCATTTAGCATTATTGCCACAAGGCAGTCCTGAAAGAAGAACCCGTGCATTGAATATGGTTGCTCAAATGGATAAAGAAGGATTTGGATCCTGCACCAACACCGGGGCTTGTGAGGCTGTTTGTCCAAAAGAAATTTCTATTGAGAATATTGCGAGATTAAATAAAGAATATTTGATGGCAGGATTAACATTAGAAAAATAATCTGTTTTTTTTATGATTCAAGCCCTTTATCAAAGGGCTTTTTTGTTTCAGTATGGTATTCGTATATTCAATTAATAAAATTGCTTGTATGAAGCTAAAAACTATCTTACCTTTTTTTACATTTTTAATTTTATCATGTAACAATTCCAACAAAGTGAATAAAGAAACCTATAAATGGCATGAAGGAGTAGCTGCTCCTGTAGCAGAAAAAATGCCTTATAAAATGGAAGCTCATGGGGATGTAAGGATTGATGATTATTACTGGATGAATGATTATTTTAAAAGAGGACCTGACAGTACTAAAGTAGTGGATTACCTGAAAGCAGAGAATGCTTACCTGGATACCATGATGTCGGCCTCAAAACAATTCCGTGAAAATTTGTTTAGCGAACTGAAAGGAAGAATAAAGGAAAAAGATGAATCAGTTCCTTATAAGGATAACGGGTATTGGTATTATACAAGATTTGAAGAGGGAAAGAACTATGCAGTGTATTGCCGAAAAAAAGAATCATTAGATGCGCCGGAAGAAATTATTCATGATGCCAATAAAGCAGCGGAAGGAAAAAATTATTACAGCGTTGCGGGTATGGAAGTAAGTGATAATAATGAGATGATGGCAGTAGGGGAAGATGATGTAAGCCGCAGATTATATATCCTCCGGTTTAAAAATTTAAAAACAGGGGAATATTCTCATGAATCAATTATTAATACGGAAGGTGGCTCTTATGCATGGGCTGCTGATAATAAAACTCTTTTCTATATTAAAAAAGATCTGACCACTTTATTGGGTTTCCAGGTATGGCGGCATGAAGTGGGCACCGATCCATCAACTGATGTAAAAGTGTATGAGGAAAAAGATAACCGCCATTATATCGGGGTAAGCAGAACCAAATCAAAAAAATATATCATTATCAGTTCTGAATTGAGTGAACAGCAGAGTGAGCATCGCTTTCTTGATGCATCATATCCAAAAGGAGAATTTAAGGTTTTTCAATCCCGTACGATGGGACTTGTTTATGATATTGACCATTATAATGATAAATTCTATATCCGTACCAACCTGGATGCACAAAATTTCAGGTTGATGGAATGCCCGCTGGACAGGACATCCAAAGAAAACTGGCAAGAAGTGATTCCAAACAGGGTAGATATATATTTTTCTGGATTTACACTTTTTAAAGATCATCTTGTTTTGTCTGAAATGAAAGAAGGGTTAACGATGATACGCATCATTAATCAGAAAGATAAATCAGAACATTACCTGCAGTTTGATGAGCCGGCCTATCTTGCTTCCGTCAGCATCAACCCGGAATTTAATACCGACATTCTCCGTTTCAATTATACTTCCATGATTACACCCAATTCGGTATATGATTATAACATGGATAAAAAAACAAAAGAATTAAAAAAGCAGACTGAGGTGTTGGGTGGCTATGATAAAAATTATTATGTAACAGAAAGAACTTTTGTAAAAGCCAGAGATGGAAAGAAAGTTCCTGTATCTATTGTTTATAAAAAAGGAACGAATAAAGATGGAAGCCATCCTTTGTTACTTACAGGTTATGGTTCGTATGGTTCTACATCTTATGCAACATTCAGCAGCAACCGCCTCAGTTTATTAAATCGCGGCTTTGTTGTGGCTATTGCACATATCCGCGGAGGACAGGAAATGGGAAGGCAATGGTATGATGATGGAAAGATGATGAATAAGAAAAATACGTTCAATGATTTTATTGATTGTGGTGAATTTCTTATTAATGAAAAATTTACTTCAAAAGGTCACCTGTATGCATATGGCGCCAGTGCAGGAGGATTACTGATGGGTGCTGTCACCAATATGCGGCCTGATTTATGGAATGGGATTATTGCCGGTGTTCCTTATGTGGATGTGATTACTACCATGAGTGACCCGGGCATTCCTCTTACAACGGGCGAATATCTTGAATGGGGAAATCCTGCCAATAAGGATGAATATTTTTATATGAAGTCTTATTCGCCTTATGATAATGTAGAAAAGAAGGCATATCCCAATATGCTGGTAACAACCGGACTTCATGACAGCCAGGTGCAATACTTTGAACCTTCAAAATGGGTGGCGAAATTAAGAGACATGAAGACGGATAAAAATATTTTATTGTTTAAAACAAATATGGATGCGGGGCATGGCGGGGCTTCAGGCAGATTTAATGCTTTAAAGGATGTAGCCTTACAATATGCATTTCTTTTTGCACTGGAAGGACTAAGTAAGTAGAATAATTTTTTGATAATATTTTATAGGGAGGCTCGCCTCCCTTTTTTTTAAGTGTTTAGGATAGCTGCGATAAAATGCTGAATTTTACGTTTAAATGAAAAACCGCAGCTTTTGATTCAAAAACGGCTGATAATAATTTTCTCTATCCTGATGATTGCTGTTCTGGAAATCCATGCACAATTCCCCATTCAGGATAATAAACCCCTTTCTAATTTACGTACCAAAAAAATTGCTGTAACAAAAGATCCATTTCATTTTGATACACTCAGTATTATCCCAAAATATTTTTCAATAAAAGATATCAGTGATACTTCTTATCATCTTGATATTTTGAATGCAATTCTTACCTGGAAAACTCTTCCGGCCAAAGACAGTGTAATAATAATCTACCGGGTTTTCCCTTATAAGTTAAATGCAAGTTTACAACGATTGAATTTTGATAGTGTGAGTTATAAATTTTATTCCAAGCCGTTTGAATTTAACAAGGGAGAATTTTCACAAGAAAAAGGATTATTTGATCTTGGCAATCTTCAATACAATGGCAGCTTTGGCCGGGGGATATCATTTGGTAACAGCCAGGATGCAGTAGTAAATTCAAATTTCAACCTTACTTTAAATGGCATGCTGGGTGATAGTATTGAAATCAATGCAGCTATTACTGACAATAATCTTCCGATACAACCCGATGGAACCACTCAACAGCTGAATGAATTTGACCAGGTATTTCTTCAATTTAAAAAAAGAACATGGAAACTTGACCTGGGTGATATCGATATCCGGCAAACTCAGAGTTATTTCCTTAATTTTTATAAGCGGCTGCAGGGAATTTCTTTTGAAACAAATAACCGGATTTCAAAAAATGCTACTTCTAAAACTTTGGTCAGCGGTTCTATTGCAAAAGGAAAATTTACCCGTAATATTTTCCAGGGCCTGGAAGGAAACCAGGGACCTTACCGGCTTACCGGCGCCAACAATGAATTTTTCTTTATTGTACTGGCAGGTACTGAAAGGGTTTTTATTGATGGAGAAGTATTGCAAAGAGGGGAGGACCAGGATTATGTTATCAATTACAATACAGCCGAAGTTACTTTCACTCCTAAACGGATGATTACAAAAGACAGCAGGATACAGGTAGAGTTTGAATATGCTGACAGAAATTACCTTAATTCGAATCTATATCTTTCCCAGGAATTTGAACTGAATAAAAAATTAAAAATTAATATCGGAGTTTTTAATAATGGGGACGCAAAAAATTCCCAGATCAACCAGGTGCTGGATGAGAATCAAAAATTATTTCTGACTAATCTTGGCGATAGCGTACAAAAAGCTTTTTATCCATCTGCAGTACCTGACACAGCATTTGATGCTGGTAAAATATTGTATGAAAAAATTTATTATAATCCCGGCACCGGTGTTGATTCCTTTTACCAGTATTCAACAAATGCTGCCGTGGCAAAATATAATCTTTCATTTGCAGATGTTGGGCAAGGGAAAGGAAACTATTTACCTGATTTCAACGGGGCAAATGGAAAAGTTTTTAAATTCTTTTTGCCGGTTTCCGGAGTAAAACAAGGAAGATACGAGCCGGTGATCATTTTAATTGCTCCAAAAAAACAACAGATTATTACATTAGGAACAGATTATAAAATCAATCCCAATACTTCATTAAAGACTGAATTGGCTATAAGTAATTATGATGTAAATACTTTTTCCGGTAAAGATGGCGGTGATGATTTGGGCGTTGCTGCCAAAGTTCAGTTTGCCAATTCAACTTTAATAAAATCATCTGCTAAGAAAAATCAGCTGATCACCAATTTTGATTATGAGTATGTGCAGGATAAGTTCAAACCACTGGAAAGATTGAGGAATGTTGAGTTTTCAAGAGATTGGGGATTGGGCATCCAGTCACTGGCTTCCACAGAGAGTATCATTAAAGCTTCCGCAAAATTGCAGAATTCTAAAAATAATTCTATAAGCTACCAATTGATGAATTATAATCGTGGTGATAAGTATAATGGGTTTCAGCAAAACATTCAACAAATTCAGAATTGGGGAGGCTGGCTGTTTAATAATCAGGTTTCCTACACAAGTTTTAATGCAGCGTTGACAAAAGGAAATTTTATAAAACCCATTATTGATTTAAGCAAACAACTGAAACGCTTTAATGATTACCGCCTGGGTTTCCGTTATTCAATGGAGCAAAACATTACTAAAGGAAAGGTAACCGATACTCTTTCACCACTAAGTTTTTCTTTTGATACTTATTCTGCTTACCTGAAATCATCAGAAAAGAAAAAAAATAAATATGGGTTGACCTTCTTTACCAGGTCTGATAAATATCCTCTTGGGAAAAACTTTATCCGTGGAGACAGGAGCATGAATATAAATCTCCAGACGGAGTTAGTGGCTAACCAGCATCACCAGTTTCTTTTCAATGCCACGTTCCGAAAACTGAAAGTGCTGAATCCCATATCCAAACAAAAAGCCGACGAAACAGTGCTTGGCCGTGCCGAATATTTAGTGAATGAATGGAGAGGATTATTAACAGGAAATGTTCTTTATGAATTAGGAACCGGGCAGGAACAGAAAAGAGATTTTGTATACCTGGAAGTACCGGCTGGTACTGGTCAATATGCATGGATAGATTATAATGCGGATGGAGTGCAGCAACTGAATGAATTTGAAGAAGCACTATTCCCTGACCAGGCAAAATTCATACGCATATTCACACCGACGAATCAATTCATCAAAGCAAACTATACTACGTTTAATTACAGTATGCGTTTAAATCCAAAAGCGGTACTCAACCAAAGTAATCTCAAAGGCTTCAAAAAAATTATTTCAAGAACAAATGTGCAAACTTCTTTGCAGGTAAGTAAAAAATCAATTGCAAAAGGAAATACGGAATTCAGTCCATTCAAATATGAACTGGCTGATACAGCATTGATAACCTTGAACACTGTTCTGCTGAATACAATTTCATTTAACCGTTTCAGCAGCAAATGGGGATTTGACATCAGTAATCTTCGTAACAGTGGTAAATCACTATTGACATATGGTTACGAAAGCAGAAAGCTGAATGATTGGGTTTTAAAACTCCGGTGGAATATCAGCAAGTCATTTACACTGGATATGAGCGGTAAAAAAGGATTGTCTGGATTATACACGCCAAGCTTTGCCAACCGTAATTATGAACTTACGATTAATAATATTGAACCAAGAATTGTATTTATACAAGGGACTAAGTTCAGGCTGGCAACCGGATATAAATTTGATACAAAAAAGAATCTTGCTTTATATGGTGGGGAAAAATCAAGTTCCAATTCTATAAATATTGAAACGAAATATAATGTGCTCCAGAATAGTTCTGTAGCTGCCAAATTTACTTTTAGTAATATAGATTACAAATTTCCGGCTAATACTACCGTAAGCTATATTATGCTGGATGGATTGCTTCCCGGAAGCAATTATTTATGGAGCATTGATCTCACGAAACGATTATTGAATAACCTGGAATTGAATTTTCAGTATGAAGGCCGCAAACCCGGTGATGCAAGAACGGTGCATATAGGAAGAGCTTCGGTGAGAGCATTATTTTAAAGGCCTCATCCTGAGCTACCCAAAGGAGAAGGCCATCTGCTCACAGCTCTTTCCAATCGTAATTATTTTACTGAATTTTCATTCGCCAAAGTCTGCCCTCAATGTTCCTATTTTTGTAACAGCCTATGGGCAAGATTCCGGGCGGATTTCTATGGATAAAAAAAATAAGTTTGAATTAATTTTTTAAACCGCAATACACCTGTTTTCCACAAATTGTTTATCATTCTTAATCACGGCGAAGGCTCGTAATACCAGTTTGTTTCTGATCGCATTGATAACACTCATTTTATGTTTTCCTTCTTCTACTTTACGGTTAAAATAGTTTTTTAGTTCCTCTACATATCTTATCGAAGACATGGCGCACAAATGCAACAACGCTTTCAAATTTTTATTTGCCATCTTATGTACATGATGTTTGCCCTTTATGCTTATGCCGCTTTGGTATTCAAAAGGAACTACTCCGCAGTAACAGGCCAGTTGCTTTCCACTGCTGCAGGCAGTAAATGCATTCGTGCAGGCAATGAGATAAGAGGCTGTTACCGGGCCAATGCAGGGAATGGATAATAATAACCGGTACTGTTTTTTTGTAAGATCATTTGCCTGGATCTTTTTTATAATTGCTGCTTCTGTTTTTTTAATAGCAGCTTTCATGGCCTCGATTAAAGGAAGATGTATTTTCTCCAGTTCTTTCACTGCTTTTAGGTTGGTGGTGGCTTTCAATTCTTTCAGATGAGTTCGCAGTGAGTTCATTTGCACTATGTGACGGTTGCGAAGGGTAATAAGATCTTTAATAGCCTGTATCCCCTCATGCAGTGCAGCAGCCGGTTTCAGACGATCAGCAAACCGAACTGCATAGGTAGCCAGCCGTCGGCTATCTACCTTATCGCTTTTGCCACGGGCAATGCCAAGACTCCATTTTACCTGTGCGCCGTTCTCTATACATAATTGCAATTGATGCTTGTTGCAAAAACTTACCAGCAGCCGGTGATATAGACCCGTGTTCTCTATCACAAATAGCGTATTGCCTTTGAAAGGAACATGATTGCTTTGCAGCCAGGTTTTCATTGCTGACAACCCCTGCTCATTATTATCAAATACCTTCCAGCAGGGTTGTGTTCTCTCATCATCCTGCTCCAGGATAAAGGCAACATCAAGAGTTTGTTTGGATACATCAATACCTACAAAATAATTTTTCTTCATACTTTTAATTTTTAAAACAATTATTTAATATGCTAACCGTTTTTGCCGCCCGTTCAAGTCCTTAATAATGGGTCGTGAGCCCTAATTTCTATCTGAACACATGGCTGCAAAAAAGTGGAGGAAGATTGCATCCGCCCACGGGTATTTAACCCTGACGTAAAAACTAAAGCGCTTCCTCCACCGGTTAGTTTATCAACAATATAATGTGAATTGAAAAAGAAAAAAGTAGCAAAAAAGAAAAGGCAGTAATAATAATAATCTATTACCAGTATTTTCATTATGCAATGCTAAAGGAC
>JAHEZE010000047.1 GCA_023251235.1 Sphingobacteriales bacterium
TGCATATAAGACAGATAAAGAATTAAAAAAAGCCCACTTCCTTTTTTCCTTTATGGGAAGGCCCTGGTTGGTGAAACTGGGAATTCAACTCACCCCTGCCGCTGTTAAATGGAATCTTCCATTTGTAAAGTCTTTAATCCGAAACACTATTTTCAAACAATTTGTTGGCGGGGAAACCCTTGAACAAAATGCTGTAGTAGCTGATAAACTCGAGAAATTCGGAGTACAGGTAATGCTTGATTATGGAGTGGAGGGTAAAGAAGGAGAAGAAAATTTTGATCATGCCTGTGATGAATTTATAAGAGTAATAAAGTTTGCCGCTACACAGCCCAACATACCATTTATGAGTGTAAAAGTTACTGGTATTGCACGGTTCAATTTGCTGGAAAAAATAAATTCAATGATGCAAAGTGGCGGGGGAAGTTTAATGAAGAGGTATTTAAAGGCTATTGATGATTTGCCCATTCTTGAAAAAGAAGAATGGCAAAGGGTCAGAGCAAGAATGCATCATATCTGTGAAACAGCGGCAGAAGAAAATGTTGGTGTATCTGCAGATGCAGAGGACTCCTGGATACAGGATCCTGTGGATGCTCTTGCTATTATGATGATGGATACTTTCAATAAGAATAAATGCATAGTTTATAATACGACGCAGCATTATCGTGTTGATCGTTTACAATTCTTAAAAGATTCTTACGAAGCCGCCGTAGAAAGAAATTTTATTCTCGGTGCAAAACTTGTTCGTGGCGCTTATATGGAGAAAGAAAGAAAAAGAGCGGAGGAAATGGGATATCCATCACCCATACATATCGATAAAGAAGCCACTGATAAGGACTTTGATCAGGGTGTAAAGTTTTGTATAGATCATATAGACAGAGTGGCCCTTGTTGTTGCTTCACATAATGAAAGAAGTAATATGTATGCAGTTGAATTACTTAATGAAAAAAAATTGCCTCTTAAGAATGCCCATGTTCACTGGAGTCAGTTATATGGAATGAGTGATAATATTACTTTTAACCTGGCAAAAGCGGGTTGCAGTGTCAGTAAATATCTTCCTTTCGGTCCTATTAAAGATGTAATACCTTATTTGATGCGCAGGGCCCAGGAAAATACTTCGATGGGCGGGCAAACGGGAAGGGAGCTGGGACTTATTAATAAAGAGATGAAGAGAAGAAATTTATAAATTCAGCCCAATAGTTTTTTTATTTAAAAAAATCCACAATATGCGAAGAATAATAGTTTTCCTGTGCCTGGTATATTCAGTTGCAGCCTGTAATAACAAGGACAAATCACTCAGTTTTGAACAGGCTTTTTTGAAATCATTACAGAAGAATAACTATGATCTTTTGAAAGATTATCTTCCTGACATGGCCTTTTATAAAAGCCTGGGAGATAAAATGGAAAAAAGAACGGATGAGGAAATAAAGCAATACCTGGATGAAAAGAATGAAAAAATAAAAGTGGCATGGGACAATACGTTATTTAATGTTATAAAAAGAAAGATTGATATAAGTAAAATAAAGATCAAAGAAGTAGTTTATTATTATCCGTTTAAAAAAAATAAAATATCAGAGGCCATGGTTATCAGTTATGAGTATGAAAATAGAACATGGGATGACCTTGATTTTATTGTTAACCGGAATAATGGGAAGACTGTTTTGCTGGGTATTCCTAATATTATCACTACACTTTCTATGTCGGACCCCGAGTTGAGATCTACCAATGAAGCCAAAACGTTTTTGGAAATTGAAAACCCTGATTTTAAAGCGAAGCTCCAAAAACTTACTGACAGCCTGGTATTACTGGTAAGAGGGAAAAAGTTAAATGAATTCGGTGGGCACCTTGTTTATCGCGGAAATGATATAAAAAGGAAATGGAGATCGCCTATTAACATCAGCGATTCTTCTGACAGGATGGAGGCAGAAAAATTTATGCAAAGAGTAAGTACAGATATGGATGGATGTACCAGTTATAGTGCAGGTGAAATAGACACTCAAAAAGAAATAGAAGGACAGTGGGTAGCTCTCCCTTTAAATTGTGGTACTAAGACAATAATTTTTGCCTATCTGAAAATTAATAATCAATTAATGTTAGGGGATATTAAGGTGGATGTGAATGTAAAATAATGTTGGTAAAGTATTCGGCAAAGGAAATTGATGATTTCCGGGCTTAGTCAATTAAATATTTTTCTCCATCAAGAAATAAAACTCCCGGTTCATCCCACTGAATGGAGTAAACAGAAAGTCCCTTAAGGTGCCAGCTTAAAACAAGAAAACTTCCCTCATTATTTTTCTGTATTTCCCAAAAACCCCAGCCATTATCCTGGCTTGTATTTCCTCCAGGACTTCCTAAACTTACTACACTATTATAATTATACCTGAATGTTCGGTCCGGCTGCAGAGTAAAATCTTTTTCTGTACTGGTGCCACCGCCGCTTCCCCAATTGGAGTTATACGACTGTAAGAATTTTAAGGTATGATTGTTTAATTTATTTCCGGTTACTTTATCAGGCACACCGATTGCAGAAGGTTCAATAATTTGTGTATTCAGAAATATGGATTCGCAAAATTCAGACATCGCTTCATCTTTGGTAACAGCCATATACCAATAACCCGAATTGTTGGTTAATTGTTTGACTCCAATAAAAACAAAATGACTGATATTTTCAATGTATTGGAAATAGGAAGCAGTGACAGTATCATTGCCTTTTCTTTCCGTTTTGGTAAACTGCACCAGGTTATTTGCATCAGCCACCAGTTGAATTTCTTTTTGAATGTATTCTTCAATTTCTTCCAATGATGCGAAGAACTGAAAACAGAATTGAATGCTTAAAAAAGCTTCTTCAGAAGGATGTGTGAGCACCAGCCAGCCTTCTTCATCTTTGTTTATTTCCAGACCCTGCAATGGGAACTTAATACCGATATGCTGGTTGGTATAATATTTCATTTTTTTGAATTGAATTATTAAATTAATTAAAAGTAGTGGTAATGCCAATCCACAGATTCCCCACCTGCCTGAGCCAGGGCTTCGGCAGGCGGGCACATTTCATTAACTTGCGCCTATGCAGCAATACCTGAGTTTACTTCAGCATATACTTGATACAGGTGTACAAAAACATGATCGTACCGGTACTGGTACCATGAGTTGTTTTGGATACCAGATGAGGTTTGATTTACAAAAAGGGTTTCCACTGGTTACAACAAAGAAAGTACACATGAAGAGTATCATTCATGAGTTGCTCTGGTTTTTAAGAGGTGAAACCAATATTGCATATCTGAAAGAGCATAATGTAAAAATATGGGATGAATGGGCGGATGAGAATGGAGAACTGGGCCCGGTGTATGGAAAGCAATGGCGAAGTTGGGAGGGTAAAGATGGAAAAGTGGTGGATCAGATTTCAGATTTGATAAAGCAAATCAAAGCAAATCCTGATAGCAGAAGATTGATTGTAAGTGCATGGAATGTGGCCGAGTTGCCGGAAATGGCATTGATGCCCTGTCATACAATTTTTCAATTTTATATAGCCAATAAAAAACTAAGCTGCCAGCTTTATCAAAGAAGTGCTGATGTTTTTCTGGGTGTTCCTTTCAATATTGCTTCTTATGCTTTACTAACTATGATGATTGCCCAGGTTTGCGATCTTGAGTTGGGAGAATTCATACACACATTCGGAGATGTACATATTTATAATAATCATTTTGAACAGGTAAATCTTCAGCTTAGCCGCAGTCCTTATTCACTTCCAACTATCAAGCTGAATCCAGAAGTGAAAAATATTTTTGATTTTAAATATGAAGATTTCACTTTGGAGAATTATCAGTGCCATCCGGCGATAAAAGCGCCGGTTGCAGTGTAAGTGGTGTGATTAATTAAATTTTACTCGTTTCGAAATTACTTTCTCATTTCTTATTCCTTATTTTGTATTTCTAATTATGAACATCTCTCTTGTCGTCGCTGCTGCCGAAAACAACGCCATTGGTAAAAACAACCAATTGCTCTGGCATTTACCAAGGGACATGAAGTTTTTTAAAAACATTACCTGGGCCATGCCTGTGGTGATGGGAAGAAAAACTTTTGAATCCATGGGAGGAAAACCTTTGACAGGAAGAACTAATATTGTTATCACCCGCCAGCCCGGTTGGAAAGCGGAAGGAGTTTTTGTCGTTAATAGTCTTGATGCTGCCGGGGCACTTGCAGCAAAAATGGACTATAAAGAATTATTTGTAATCGGTGGCGGAGAGATTTATATCATTGCTTTTGACAGGGCCAGTAAAATTTATATGACCCGTGTGCATACTGAAATAGATGGTGATACTTTTTTCCCGGTAATAGATAATAACGACTGGAAATTAATTACCAATACGGATAATCCGGCTGATGGGAAGCATGCTTATCCTTATTCTTTCCAGGTTTGGGAGCGAAAAAATAATTAATAATTAAAAATTAATAATTATTAATTGGATTATGTACTCCCGGCTAAAACTTACTGCAAAATATTTAAATCATCTGTTTACTGCTTCCAATAGCAAAGGTCATGGTATGCATTCACCTTTTGTATTTGAGTTTATTACAAAAGTTTTAAATGATAGGCAGGATTATCCCGAATATAAAAAGGTTGAGTCATTAAGATATCAGCTTTTGCAGAGTAATACTGTTTTAGAAATAGATGATTTTGGAGCAGGATCATCTATGACAAAAACTAACCGGCGGAGCATTTCTTCTATTGCAAAAAATGCAGCAAAGCCAAAAAAATATGCCCAACTGCTTTTCAGAATGGTGAAGTATTACCAGCCAAAAACAATTCTTGAATTGGGAACTTCATTGGGAATTACCACCTGTTATCTTTCACTGGCAAAACCGGATGCAAGATTGGTAACAATGGAAGGGTCTAAAGAACTTGCTTCAGTTGCCAGGCAAAATTTAAAAAATTTAGAACTTAAAAATCCAGAAATAGTTGAAGGAAACTTTGATAACACGTTATCAACTATCCTCTATCAACTATCATCTGTTGACTTTGCATTTATTGATGGTAATCATCGTCAGGAACCAACTGAACGGTATTTCAATCAGCTTCTTTCAAAAACAAATAATGATTCCATTTTTGTGTTTGATGATATTCACTGGAGTAAAGAAATGGAAGCTGCCTGGGAGAATATTAAAAAGCATGAAGCTATAAGATGCAGCATTGATTTATTTTTTATCGGGATCGTTTTTTTCAGGAAAGAGTTTCAGGAAAAGCAGCATTTCGCAATCAGGTTCTGATTGTTGATAAGCGGATAGAAAGTTGAAAGGAGCGTCGCAACGAATGCCTCATAGTAGTATCTTAGCTGACTTAAAAAAATAAACATTACAATTATGATGAGGTTCAATTTTGTTTTATTACTGCTGATATCAGCAACGATAATAAATGCCCAAAAAATTATGGGCTTCAATGATGCCAATGCAAAAACGCAATTAGATTGGGAAAAAAAATATGATGCACAGCTGAATTCTAAAAATTTGGATGGTTGGATGCAGTTTCTTTCTTCGCATCCACATCATGTTGGCAGTCCGCAGGATAAGGCCAATGCAGAATATATGGCAAACTTATTCCGCTCCTGGGGGTATCAAACAGAGATTGCAGAATATTATGTTTTATTTCCTACACCTAAAGTAAGAGTGGTAGAACTGCTGGGCAGCAAACCATATAAAGCAAAGCTGGAAGAACCGGCATTGAAAGAAGACAGAACCAGCGGACAAAAAGCAGAACAACTTCCATCCTACAATGCTTATTCGGCAGATGGGGATGTAACGGCTGATTTGGTTTTTGTGAACCGGGGCATTCCTGCTGATTATGAGGAGCTGGAGAAAATGGGAATTGATGTAAAAGGGAAAATTGTGATTGCAAAATATGGAGGATCCTGGAGAGGAATAAAACCCAAAGTAGCTTATGAACATGGTGCAGTGGGTTGCATTATTTATTCTGATCCGGAAGATGATGGTTACGGAGCCGGCGATGTTTATCCGGAAGGAGCTTTTCGTCCAAAAGATGGAGTGCAACGTGGATCAGTAATGGATATGCCTGTTGCTCCCGGCGATCCTTTAACACCGGGAATTGGTGCCACAAAAGATGCAAAACGGCTGGATATAAAAGACGCACCAACTATTATGAAAATTCCTGTCCTGCCTATTTCTTATGAAGATGCTTTGCCCTTGTTGCAATCATTATCAGGCGCCGTGGTTCCGGCTTCATGGCGTGGCGGGTTACCAATTACTTATCATGTAGGGCCGGGAAAAGATAAAGTGCATCTTAAACTTCAATTCAACTGGGACATAAAACCATTGTATGATGTAATTGCCAAACTTCCGGGGAGTGACTTACCGGATGAATGGATTATCAGGGGTAATCATCATGATGGTTGGGTAAATGGAGCTGAAGATCCTTTAAGCGGAATGGTAGCGGAACTGGAAGAAGCAAGAGTGATTGGTGAAATGGTAAAAAAAGGTTTTAAGCTTAAAAGAACCCTGGTGTTTTGTGCCTGGGATGGAGAAGAGCCTGCCTTATTAGGTTCAACAGAATGGGCGGAAGATCACCAGGAAGAACTGCGGAAGAAAGCAGTTGCTTATATAAATACCGATGGGAACTCCCGTGGTTTTATTGGCGCAGCAGGTTCGCATACACTGGAACCATTCTTTAATGAAATTGCCGATGCTGTAATAGATCCTCAAACAGGAGTAACAATAAAAGAAAGAAGGTATGCTAATGCAGTTGTGAATGCAGACAAAACTGCAAGGATAAAATTAATCGGTAACAAAAATATTAAACTTGGTGCATTGGGTGCCGGGTCTGATTGGTCAGGATTTTTACAATTCCTTGGTATTGCTTCAATCAATCTGGGTTTTGGCGGCGAAGGCAATGGTGGCCAATATCATTCTATTTACGATTCCTATGATAATTTTATAAGATTTATGGATCCGGGCTTTGAATATGGCGTTGCTTTATCAAAAACTGCAGGAAGAACTACCATGAGACTGGCGAATGCTGATGTGCTGCCAATTGATTTTAATAGTTTTTATAAAACTGTAAATGATTATGTAAGTGAACTGAAAACATTACTGGATAATACAAGAGCTGAAACTGAACAGGAAAATAAAATGATTGATGACAAATTATTTGATCTGGCAAAAGATCCCAAAAAAGGGTTTCAATCACCCAAACCTAAAGATGCTGTTCCTTATCTGAACTTCAGCGATCTGGAAAATTCAATGATTCAATTAAAAAATCAGGCAGAAGAATTTCAAAAATCATATGGTAATGGGATCAATCTTTCTCCTGAAAAGCAAAAAGAGCTGAATGAAATTTTATTCAAAGTAGAGAGAAGTTTGATTAATGAAAAAGGATTACCAAGACGTTCATGGTACAAGCACCAGATTTATGCTCCCGGTTTTTATACTGGTTATGGTGTAAAAACATTGCCCGGAATTCGTGAAGGTATTGAAGAAAGACATTGGAAGGAGGCACAGGATAATATTCAAATAGTATCTAAAACCATAGAAGTCTATACCACGCAGATCAAAGAGGCTACAACGATTGTAAAACCCAAAGCGTTTTAAGAAGTAGAAAATAAATTTTCTCAGATGCAAATACCCGGGCAGTTACTGGATTCGCTTGCTTTTGTAAAAGGTTTCGATAAAAGGGAGTTTGAAAGGGTACATGCAATGGGAGTGCAAGTAACGTCAGTGAGGGTTAATCCATTTAAGGCGTCAATGGTGAATAGTGAATGGTCAATAAGTTCTTTAACTCACCATTCACCATTGACCATTGACCATAGAATTCCATGGACAGAATTTGGTTATTACCTAAAAGAACGTCCTTCTTTCACGTTCGATCCTCTTTTTCATGCAGGCTGCTATTATGTGCAGGAAGCAAGCAGTATGTTTTTGGAACAGGCGTTGAAACAAACTGTTGATCTGTCAAAACCAATAAAAATACTTGACCTTTGTGCCGCTCCCGGGGGAAAATCAACTCATATACTTTCTCTTATTTCAAAAGATAGCTTACTTGTAAGCAATGAGATTATTAAATCGAGGGCAAATATTTTAAAAGATAATATTGATAAGTGGGGATGCAGTAATGTGATGGTGACAAATAATGATCCAAAAGATTTTCAGCAACTTGAAAATTATTTTGATGTAATCGTTGTGGATGCCCCCTGCAGCGGCAGTGGTTTGTTTCGCCGTGATCCCAATACAATTAATGAATGGAGTTTTAATAATGTGGCCTTATGCAGCCAGCGTCAGCAACGAATATTGGCCGATGTATTACCGGCATTAAAGCAGAAAGGTGTATTGATTTATTCTACCTGTTCTTATTCTAAAGAGGAAGATGAAGAAATTGTGGAATGGATGAAAAAAGAATTAAGAATTAATAATGAAGAATTAATAACTTATCCAGAGTGGGGAGTTGTTGAATCATCTGGTGGTTGTCGTTTCTGGCCTGATAAAATAAAAGGGGAAGGATTTTTTATTGCATGTTTCAGGAATGGAGTAAGGCAAGATGAGGAATATCTTCATTTAAAAAAAAGTTCTGATAAATTTTCGAAGCTCGAGATGGGAATTCTGAATAGCTATGTTAAAAAGGCGGGATTAAGTTTTTTACACATGGAAAAAAACATTTATGCTGTTCCGGAAAATTTGCAGGCGGATATAGATTATTTGCAATCAAAATTGCTTACTGTAAATTTCGGAACAAAAATCGGAGAGATTATCCGGGACAAACTGGTGCCGGATCATGCATTGGCGATCAGCAATATTATTTCAGGAGAGGTGCAATCTGTTGAGTTAAGGTATGAGCAGGCCATTCAATATCTGAAGAAAAAAGAAGTTCATCTTGAAATTGAAAAAAAGGGCTGGGCAGTTGTAACTTACCAGGGTCATCTATTGGGCTGGGTAAATATTTTGCCAAACCGGATCAATAATTATTTTCCAAAAATGTTAAGAATTCTTAAGGATTAAAAACAATGAAATTTCTGCATCTTTGCAAATAAATTATATCTGATGAAGAACCTGGTGCTTGTATTCCTGCAAATTTTTATTCTGTCTTTAACTTTTGCTCAGCCCGCAGAACTGATGATTAAAAGCGGATCTAAAGGATTTTATCTTGACCATACTGTGACAGCAAAAGAAGGTTTGTTCCCTATAAGCAGATTATATAATGTACATCCGAGGCATATTGCAAATTTCAATAATCTTGATTTTAACAAAGGTCTGGCTATAGGACAACTGATCAATATTCCTCTTACTGATACCAACTTTTCTCAAACAGGTAATAAAGGAGTACCTGTTTATTATAGAACAATCTACAAGGAAAGTTTGATGGGCATTAGCAGCAAAAACAATAAAGTACAGCTGACTGATCTCAGGGCCTGGAATAATATATTGGACGATCAGGCGCCGGCAGGAGCTAAACTAATCATTGGGTTTCTCATTACAAATGAAATGAAGGACAGGGTGGTGGTGATTACAGATAAAAAGAAAGAAACAATAGCGCCACCTGTTGAAGAAAAAAAGAAAGAAGTAGTTGAGGTTAAAAAGGAACCTGAAATTAAAAAAGAAGAGCCAAAGAAAATTGAAGTAGAAATAAAAAAGGAAGAGCCAAAGAAAATTGAAGTAGAAATAAAAAAGGAAGAGCCGCCTATTGCAAAAGTGGAAATAAAGAAAATGGAACCCTTTGCAGAAAAAAAGCAGGATAATAATGAAAATGAATCCGGTTATTTTAAAAATCATTTTTATCAACAGATAAAATCTTCGCCTATTACTAAAGAACAGACAGTCACTTCTTCCATTTTTAAAACTACCAGCGGTTGGCTGGATGCGAAATATTATTTATTAATAAATGGAGTGGAACCGGGAACAATTGTGAAACTGACAAACCCGACTTCAAATAAAATAATCTTTGCCAAAGTCCTTTATGCTATGGAAAACATTAAGCAAAACCAGGGTTTGGATATTCGTATCAGCGATGCGGCAGCATCGGCGCTTGCGATAACAGAGACCGATAAATTTATCCTGAAGATTAATTATTGATTATTTCTTCAACCAACGGATATAAAAAGGAAGCCTGTTAATTTTTAAAGCCGGATAAATTTCTTCTTTGGCTCCAAAGCTGCTGTAAAAAAAAGCAAGATTTCTGATGTCTGAACCTTCAAAGTCGAGTAATAATTCTTTACCTGCATGATCTTTTATAAAGGTATCAATCAATGCATGCGAGGCCCCGATTGTTTTTCCCTGCCCGTCCGGCAGGCGGGCATCCGGATGATTGCCAACTAAAATATAATAAGCACGGTTGTGTGAAAAGAAAAAAACACAGGAAGAAAGAATTTTATTTTTCGGAGACAGGATGCCATACACTTCAGTTTTGTTCTGCTCTTTTAAAAATTCATAAAGTTTTTTAAAGTTTCGGTAATCTTCAGGTTTTGTTCCGCTAATATGGTTCAGTTGCTCCTCATTTAACCGGATGATATCATCAATTGAAATTTCATTGGTGACCGTACAACCTGCCTGCATAGCCCGGGAAATATTTCTTTTATGATTTTCCCTGAATCCGGATGAAAGTTCTTCATAGCTTTTATTCAGGTTCAAAATATAATTATTTCGTAATAATGAGAAACCGGATGGAACGCTGAAAATATTGCCACTGTTTAATGAGATTTCAATCAACCTGAATTTTTTCGGAATTGATTGAATGAATAACTGGATTATTTCTTCTGTGAGATTTTTCCCAAATACACCTAATGAAGCAGTGAAGGCGGGCTGATATAAATAATGAAATCCATATTTCCTGTTCCATGTTAATGGCATCACTACTTCATAATCACCCAGGACAAGTGCATCCCAGTGTTTTGACATGGCATCCAGGTAGAAGGAATAACCATAGATAAGTCCATTGGGAGCTTTATCAATACAGTCATCCCATTTTATTTTATCTATTTCCTTTTGAGCCAGGTATTGTATTTGAATATTGGCTGTCATTAAAAATCAAGTGACCTGTTAATTTTTTTCAAATTGAAATTTGCGATGTCGATACTGAAAGAGATTGTTTTTAGCAATCTTTTTTTCTTATCCAAAACAGATTGAATATAATCTTTAAAAATGCTGCTGTATAAAACCGGGATATAAATATTCACTATGTTTTTAAAAACAGAAATCTGCAAGCCAGCATCAAAAATAAAACGATCGAGTCCCGCATCTGTTACCCATGCATCTGAGTAAGTGCCGATATCCGCAAATATTTTCAATGGAATTTTTACCGGCAACAGGCTTAATGGATTAATTCCGGATGGAATGGTAGTGGTTAAATTGATCGCAGCCAGCCAGTCATCCGTTTTCCCAACTTTATCTGCATAAAGGTTGGTTCTTATTTTAAAACCTCCATCCCGCATCATGATCTGTTGACTTGGTAATTTTTCAAATTTATTTCTTCCGATAAAATAATCACTATACGTGTAGTCTTCATAACCATTGGCGCCTGTCATATTCAAGTGGTAGCGTTCAGTGGAAAATTGTTTAGTGAAAGTTTTGGAACCTAGGTAAAAAAACTTTCCCGCAAAAAGTCGCATGTCCAATCCACCTTCTTTTGGGTAATTAAAAAAATAATTTCCGGTGAAAGCCGCTCTTACAAAATTTGTTGCATGCTCAATATTCAATTCCGCATTATAAGGATAAAGGGCCCTGTAATCTGCCAGCCTTAATTTTAATTGCTGAAGGTTTCTGCTTACATTTTTTATATTGACAACCTGGCTGATGGAGGTATCGGTTCCCGTAATTGTAGTATCGTAAGAAATATGAAATACACCTTCTTTAATAAAAAATGATTTGAACTGAATATATTTTTCTTTCTGGCTGCGGGCATTTTTTTCATTCCAGGTAAAACGGAATCCGGGTACAATCTTTGTAAAACCTGTCAGTATTTTCCCCCCATCGTTTTTCAGGAATTCATCATTGGAAAATTTTGAGCCGTTAATAAAAAAGTCAACTTTTCTGATTGATTTATCAGGGAAAAAAGAATAATTAAGTTTACCAAGCCCGGCTAATTCTTTTGATCCTGTGCCAACCATAGGTATAAAAAAGAACTGAAAAGGAGAAGGAGGAAGTTTATAGTTGGTGATCAATCCCCCGATCATGAATTTATCATAGCTGTTAATTCCTGCTATAGGTGATATAAGTAAAAGATCCTTTGATGGATTATTGATATAATTAAATAGTGATTTTGGAGAAAATGGCGATGCTGTTTTCCATCCTTTTCTTTCCATACCCGGTAGTGTTCCTTTTTTATCTATCAATGCAAACTGTTCATCAAGCTGTTGATTGCTTATGGATTCAATTATTTTTTTAAAATCTTCCGGATAAGGATGTTTGAATTGCCATTGCCGGAAATATTCCTGCATGGCTTTATCCAAAACTTCTTTACCGATTGTTTTCTCCAAATACTCCATCCAGGCTCCTGTTTTGTAATAGGCCACCAGGTTATAATTCATTTCAGTGAATGCTTCGCTTGTAGTACTGATAGGTTGATCTTTTTTTAAGGTTGCTTTTGTTTCAAACAAAAGTCGCTCTGCGTTTTTAATGGAAAGGCTATTGGAACCTGTTTTTATTTCACCTTTTTTTCCGTATTTCCATTCACTATACCTGTTATCATAGTAGGTGTTAATGCCTTCATCCATCCATGGATGAATTCTTTCATTTGTACCCAGTACGCCGTAAAACCAATTATGACTTACTTCATGTGCAATCGTAAAGTCAAGCAGCTTTTCATTTTCTTCTGGTGAAATAATTGTAATAGTTGGATATTCCATTCCACCACCAAAACTTTGAGGTCCCTGAACGGCGCTTACAACATTATAAGGATATTCTCCAACCCAATTACTCCTGGTTTTTACAGCATCTTTAATAAATTGAATACTGTTTTTCCAGGGCAAACTTTCTTTTGGAGTATAATAAGCATAAACATTGATAATTTTTCCAGAGGAAAGTTTGCAGCTGTCCTGTTTTACTATAAACGTTTTATCTGCAAACCAGGCAAAGTCGTGAATATTATTTTGTGTAAAAAGTAATGATTTCATTTTTTGTGATGAAACCGGGGATAGTTCTTCTTTTGTTTCTATTCGTCCTGATTTAGTTTTTATTTTTTCTTTTTTGGGAGTCCAGGAAAATGAAGCACGGTTCAACAACCAATTTTTTTCATCCCGATTGCTATCGGGATTATTTTGTAACTCACCGGTGGCAGCCACTACATAATTTTCAGGAAGGGTAATCGTAACATTAAAATTGCCAAACTCACTGTAAAATTCACCTTGGTCAAGGTATGGAATAGGATGCCAACCTTTCCGGTCATAAACAGCCGGCTTTGGATACCATTGGGTGATCTGATAACTCTGTTCATCATGACCACCCCTGGAAAAATTGTATGGCAACTTTACATAAAAGGGTGTTGATATGGTAATTTTCTGATTAGGCGGTAAAGGAGACGGCAAAATGATTTTTACAATATCTATAAACTGGGGATGATCTTCTGTAGCGGCAGTTATATTGTTTACTTTAAAATCCAGCCGGTTGATATATCCCCGTTGTTCTTTATTGCTGAAATAAAATTTTGTGCTTCCATTTTCAAGATGCTGGTCATTAAATGCCGTTTTATCATTTTTATATGCATTTGGCCAGAGATGAAACCAGATGAATTTAAGAGTATCAGGAGAATTATTAATGTATTCCAGTTTTTCAAAGCCATCTAAAGCATGGTCTTTATCGTTTAGCGTAACGTCGATTGTGTAATTGACTTGTTGTTGCCAGTATTGAGAAAGGGCTGCGTGCCATGAGCTTTGAGCTGCGAGCAAAAAGAAAACAATTTTTCTCAAAAGGATAGAATTTTCTCAAAAATAAAATCCCTGCCTGACCAATGCAAATATATTTTCATAATCAGGAAAATCGGGCAGGTAAAATCTGCAATTGGAAATCTATTATACTACTTGCCTTTCCCTAAAAAAATTATTCTCAGCGTATGGATCATAATCTTGAAATCAAGTGCCAGTGAAATATTTTCAATATAAAGTAGATCCAGTTTGCTCCTTTCAATCATTTCATCCACATTTTCTGCATAGCCAAACTGAACCATACCCCAGCTGGTTAGCCCTGGTTTTACTTTCAACAGATATTTATAATATGGGAACCTTGCAACTGTCTGATCAATATAAAATTTTCTTTCAGGTCGAGGCCCCACCAAACTCATTTCGCCTTTGATGATATTCCATAATTGAGGCAATTCATCAATCCGCCATTTTCTTAAGGTTTTCCCCCAGGGTGTAATCCGGTTATCATTTTCAGATGAAAGAGCCGGTCCATTTTTTTCAGCATTCATAAACATCGACCGGAATTTATACATCAAAAACGGCTTGCCTTTATAGCCAGAACGTTCCTGGCTGAAAATAACAGGTCCTTTTGAAGAAAGCTTTACCCGTATTGCTGCATAAAGAAGTAGCGGGGATAAAATAATTAATCCTGATACTGCAATAAAAAGATCCAGCAATCTTTTAATATTCTGTTGCCATTCCGGCATTAGCCCGGTTTTAAGATCTATCAGTGCGGCACCGAATACATTACTGGTTTTTACAGAACCCGATAGTATATCCAGGGTATTTGGAAGAATTTTTATTTCTACATCTTTTTCACTCAATCGTTCAATGATTTTTTCTATTATTCCCTGGTCAGATTTTCCCAGGGCTATTACTATCTGGGCAATATGGCTATCATCAATTATTTTTTCCAATCGATCCAGTGAACCAAGCAATGGTAACTGTTTATTGATTCCGTTTTTACTATTTAGGTTTATGTTTACGTAACCAATATACCGATAGCCTGTATTGTGTAATTTTTTTTCAGTTTCCCTGAAAATTCTATATACGGATTCATCATCTCCGATCAATAATGTATTAAATGAAATTTTTCCTGACAATAAATGTCTCTTGGCAATGTTCAATAATATCAATCTGCCGGAGAAAGTTAAAAAAAAGTGAATGGCTAATAATGAAAAGAAAGCTTCATAATAATATTTGTAATCGTCATTGATATCATTCAATATAATCGTGAAATAAAGAAAGGTTACACCCAGGAGGCAGCAAATGAAAGTAGTAGTAAGCTCACGAAGCCTTGATTTTTTGTAAAGTGAATGATAGGATCCTACGATTGTATAGAGTATCAACCAGCCCATTGGTACCAGTAAAATTCCCATCCAGAATTTATTGTCAATTACCAATGAGCCATCTTCACTGACCGGCAAGCCTAGAAAAAATTTTCTGAGAAAATACATAATCGCCCAGGCTAAAGCCGCCGTAATAAAATCAGAAAGCACATACCAGGTAATATGAATTGGTTTGGTTTGCTTCATCAGCGGGTAATAACGTTATTTCCGATCTTTTGCAAAATCTGGTGAGCTACATCCATGGCCATCATGCCATCAATTTCCGAAACAATTGTTCTTGTATTTTTTTCAATTGCATTTTTAAATGCTTCGAGTTCTTTTTTAATTGCATTAACTTCCGGGATCGGAGGATTGGAAATTGCAATACTCTTTTTACCTTTTATTGTTTCTATATCGAATGTAAAAACATTGGCATCATCTATTTCATTTCCTTTTAACTTAATGACTTCAGATTTCTTGTTCAGGAAATCAATACCGATATAAGCATCTTTCTGAAAAAGACGGATCTTTCGCATTTTCTTCATCGATATTCTGGATGAAGTAAGATTGGCCACACATCCGTTATGAAACTCAATCCGGACGTTTGCAATATCCGGCGTTTCGGTCATGACGGCCACACCGCTGGCAGAAATACTTTTGACATCGCTTTTCACAATACTCAGAATG
Source organism: Sphingobacteriales bacterium (assembly GCA_023251235.1). GTDB lineage: Bacteria > Bacteroidota > Bacteroidia > Chitinophagales > Chitinophagaceae > VBAS01. The sequence goes on from JAHEZE010000047.1 coordinate 15,899, forward strand.
ATATCGATGTCGTGAATCATCAAATCCAGTATAACACTCACCTCTGTACCCCGGGGATTAAACTGTGCCAGTCTGTGTACTTCAATGAACATGGGGTTCAGTTCGAGGTCCTTTACTGCAAGAAAAGCCGGGTTGAATCTTTCCACATGGCCTACCTGTAACTTGATATTCGACTCCTTAACCAGTTTCACCAACGCATGAGCTTCTTCCATAGAGTTGGCAAATGGTTTTTCTATAAAAACATGTTTGCCTTTTTTTATTGCTTTCTCACAAAGATGATAATGATGATCCGTGGGTGCTGCAATATCAGCCGCGTCAATTTTCTTTAATAATTTATCAGCATCATCAAATCTTTTCAGGTTATATTTTGATGACACTTCTGCAGCAGTATTATCATCAGGGTCATAAAAGCCCACTATATCTACTTCCGGAATTTCTTTCCAGTTATTCAAATGAAATTTTCCAAGATGGCCTACACCAAATACTCCGATTTTCAGCATTATTTTTTTTTGAATGGTCAAAGATAACAAACCGGATTTGCCGGAAGTATAAAAGAAAAACCTCAGGAAAGCCTGAGGTTTCTTTGCGGACCGGACGGGACTCGAACCCGCGACCTCCGCCGTGACAGGGCGGCATTCTAACCAACTGAACTACCGATCCATTCCCTTTTATTTGGGTTGGCAAAGATAGACTTGCAACACTTTCTTGCCAAAAGTTTTTCTGTTATTTATTCACTTTAGTTGGGTATAAAAAGCTGAATAGAATTTCAGAAAGATGAAAGAATTGCGACGCAATCCCGATAATTATCGGGACCAAATCAGGGCTGCATAGATGGTATCAAAATCATTATTATTTAATCCTTACTTTCGCTTCACATTTTCTACTTATGCCATCCAATGCCAACAGACAATTCCTGGATTTTGAGAAACCTATCAGGGATCTCATTGATACAATTGAAAAATACAAGAATGATGCAGAGAAGACGAAAGTGGACATGAGTGAGCCGATTCAAAAATTGGAAGAAAGTATACTTGAAAAAAGAAAGGAGATCACTCAAAGTCTTTCAAGCTGGCAAAGAGTACAACTAAGCCGTCATCCCGACAGGCCCTATACCATGAAGTATATTGATAAAATGACTACAAACTTTGTGGAATTATTTGGCGATCGAAATGTGAAAGATGATAAAGCAATGGTTGGTGGCTTTGCCTCCATTGATGGAGAAACCGTAATGATTATTGGACAACAAAAGGGAATTAACACCAAGATGCGGCAAATGAGAAATTTCGGTATGGCCAATCCGGAAGGTTACCGTAAGGCATTAAGATTAATGAAACTGGCTGAAAAATTCAACAAGCCTGTTATTACTTTAATTGATACACCGGGGGCGTTTCCCGGGCTGGAAGCTGAAGAAAGAGGACAGGGGGAAGCAATTGCCCGGAATATTTATGAAATGATTCGCCTGAAAGTGCCGGTGATCTGTGTGATTATTGGTGAAGGTGCCAGTGGTGGTGCATTGGGCATTGGAGTGGGAGACAGGGTGTATATGATGGAAAATACATGGTACACAGTTATTAGTCCGGAGAGTTGTTCTTCTATTCTTTGGCGCAGTTGGGATAAAAAAGAAGTAGCTGCTGAACAATTGAGATTGACTGCGGAAAAAATGCTGGGCTATGGATTAATTGATGGAATAATTCCTGAACCTATTGGTGGGACTCATTGGGACTATAACGAAGCAGCACAAATATTAAAGGAATTTTTGAAACCTGTTTTGAAAGAGTTGAAACAAATCCCGTCGGAAGAAAGAGTAAACCAAAGGATAGAGAAGTTTGGGAAAATGGGATTCTGGGAAGAGGTTGCAGGTTGATCGTTGAAGGTTTAAAGTTTTATGTAACCGGCTTTGGTAATTCTAATCATCGTCCCTTGTGTCACTCACTTCTACGTTCAGTTCTTTACTCAGCTTTTTTAAAAACCACTGCGGACACTGCGATTCACGTCGCTGTGTTTCTCCGTGCCCGCCGTGGTTAAACTAGAATATAAAATGTCTTTAAGAGAAAAATTTACGGGAACCGGAGTCGCTATCGTCACTCCATTTACACAAGATGGCAAAATTGATTGGCCGTCTTTTGAAAAAGTTATCAATCACATCATCAACGGAAAGTGTGAGTACATCGTTGTGCTTGGCACTACCGGTGAGAGTGCAACTGTTCATGGAAAAGAAAAACAGGAAGTATTTTCTTTTGTAAATAAAGTAAATGCGGGCAGGGTTCCCCTTGTTGCCGGAATTGGTGGTAATGATACACATGAAGTAATTGAAGGATTCAAAAATTTTGATCTTACAGGCTATGATGCAATTTTATCAGTTGCTCCTTATTACAGCAAACCCAACCAGGAAGGATTGTTTCAGCATTATAAAGCTTTAGATGCTGCATCACCATTGCCGATTATCATGTACAATGTTCCATCCCGTACAGGCATGAATGTAACAGGTGAAACACAAGTGAGGATTGCAAAAGAATGTAAGTACGTATTTGCCACCAAAGAAGCCAGCGGCGATTTTGCACAGATCAATTATATTATTAAAAATAAACCGGCTGATTTTATGGTCATTAGTGGCGATGATCCGATAACGCTACCTATGATTGCTGATGGTGCAGAGGGTTTGATCTCCGTTGTGGCCAATGCTTATCCAAAAGATTATTCGGATATGGTAAGACTTTGCCTGGCTGGAAAATTTACTGAAGCACAAAAATTACACTTTAAATACACAGACATCATCGCTTCCATGTTTGCTGAAGGAAGTCCCAGCGGTGTAAAAGCATATCTTTCTGAAATGGGATTATGCGGTAATTATTTTCGCCTGTCTGTATGGCCGGTGAGTGAAAAGCATCACCAGAAGATTAAGGAATTGATGAAGGGGATTAATAAACTCAGTTCTGTGCTGGCATAACCTATTTTTCTTCCCGAAGATTTTAGAAAGACTTAAAATTCGTTTTAAAACACGGAGTCACAATGTACATAAAGAGTCATGGAATAACCTCCGTGTATCTCAGCGACATTTCTGCCTCAGTGATTATTACTTTTCTCCAAAAAATCAATTAAATTGGTAGTTGGTTTTCTATTCTTTTCACTAACTGCCTTTCATATGAAATATATACCTGTTCAGAACTATATCAACGGGAAGTTTATAGATGCCACTTCCGCCCGTACACTCGATGTCATTTCCCCGCTTGATGGTACCCTGCTTTCCAAAGTGCCCATGTCAACTGCTAAAGATTTAGACAATGCAGTGAAAGCCGCTAAAACTGCATTCGCTGCATGGAGCCATACGCCAATCAAAGAAAGAGTGCAGGTTTTCTTTCGTTATAAATATTTAATGGAAAAAAATTTAAAAGAACTGGCAGAACTATGCAGCGAAGAAAACGGCAAGACGATTGGTGAAGCCACTGCTGAAATTGAAAAATGCATTGAACTTACCGAGTTTGCATGTTCACTACCTCAATTGGTAACCGGCGAAGTGCTGGAAGTAAGTAAAGGTGTTGAATGCAGAACAGAACATGTTGCGCTGGGAGTTGTTGCATCTATTGTTCCTTTTAATTTTCCTGCAATGGTTCCCAACTGGACGATACCGAATGCAATTGCTCTCGGTAATTGCATGGTATTAAAACCATCTGAAAAAGTTCCGCTGAGTGTAGGAAGACTTGCGTTGCTATTAAAAGAAGCGGGTTTGCCCGATGGAGTATTTAATGTTGTTCATGGCGATAACGAAATTGTAAATGCAATTTGTGATCATCCGGGCATCGAAGCGGTTTCGTTTGTAGGTTCTACCAAAGTTGCCAAAATAGTTTATCAACGGGCTACACAAAATTTTAAAAGAGCACTGGCATTGGGTGGCGCAAAAAATCATTTAATGGTTTTACCCGACGCAAAGGCAGATATGACAGCGCAGAATGTAGCGGCAAGCATGAGTGGCTGTGCCGGTCAGCGATGCATGGCTGCATCTGCAATGGTGGGAGTAGGGAATGTTGATCACATTATTGAGAAAATTTGTGATGAGGCAAAGAAAATTATTCCGGGAAAAAATCTCGGCGCCGTGATCAGCAAGGAATCAAAAGAAAGAATTGAAAGATATATTACTGAAGCAGAACAACAAGGCGCAAAGATATTAGTGGATGGAAGAAATGCAAAAGTTGCCGGAAAAGAAAACGGAACTTATGTCGGCCCTACGGTAATTGATTTTGTAAAACCGGAAATGAGTGTGGCAAGAGAAGAAATTTTCGGCCCCGTCATTTCCATTATGCGGACCAATACCGTTGATGAAGCATTGGCTATCGAGAATGCAAATCCTTATGGCAATGCTGCCTCTGTGTTTACCCAGAATGGCGGACTGGCAAGATATATTATTGATCATGCCAGCGCCGGTATGATTGGTGTGAATGTAGGTGTGCCGGTGCCAAGAGAACCATTTAGTTTCGGCGGATGGAATGAAAGCAAGTTTGGTGTAGGTGATATTACCGGAAAAAGTTCGATTGAATTCTGGACCAAATTAAAAAAGAGTACCGTGAAATGGAATCCTGAAGCGGGAGTGAATTGGATGAGCTGAGCCCCCTATCCCCCTAAAGGGGGAACTTAGGTTGAAGAATCTTTACGCTGAGTCAAGAATCAAATGCTGAAGAGTGCGACGCAACGGAAGATGGTAGTAGCAATGAGGTTGATAAAATAAAAATCTGTTTAACCATTAAAAACTTTCAATTATGAACAGGAAGTTTTTTCTTACAATACTGACTGGTGGGTTGATGACCACTTTACAGCTTTACGGGCAAAAGCCTGTAATTATTGAAAACACAATGAAAGTGGCTGCTTTTAAAGAAGAAATTTTTTATTATGGCTTTGCGGCTGGTGATAAACTAATTTTTAATCTTGAAGAAACAAACAAGAGAGACATACAGGAGATTGAAATTACTGAACTGCCCTCTTCCTTAAAACTTAAAGAGAATAAAGTAAAGAAGATCGAAAACAGGACATTTGATATTGCAAAAACAGGAATTTATAAATTCCGTATTGCAAATACCACCATCTTGCCCCGGAATTGTAAAATTACTATTCAGCGTATTCCGGCAAATGAATCAACGCAGGATTTTAATACCACAGTTTATACCCGTACTGTTAATGATACCAGTTATATAAATGAGACAGAAACTTATATTGATATGACCGACACCGTGATCAGCAATTTACAGGATCGGACGGTAAGGATCCAGTCACCCTCAAACACAACCGGGAATAAAGCGAATTTCAGTTTTCTTTTGCCGCCAAATTCTATTGCATGGAGTTATTATATTTATACTGACGTGGCTGGGAAACAGGTGTATGAAGAAGCAGTAAAGAAGCTCAATGAAAGTTTAACCGAAACCAAATTTTCAAATTATGGTCCGCTGGCTGCCGAAGCTTTTGGCGCTACTTCCTATCTGAAAAAACTTGATTCAGGAAAGGAAATTGATTTCTGGATTGTTGAAGGTGAAAATGCCAACTTGTTTATGACCGGTGCTCAGTTCCGGTTTATGAAAAAAGGAAAGATCATCAATGACTTTTCAAAGATGAATTATCGGGATGGAAGTTTATATTTCTGCTTTTCAAGAGGTGCTTCAACCGAGCCGGCAACGATCACAGTAAAAATAACTGCACTCCAGATAAACGAAGCTTTAAAACTTAAAACAGTTCAACGAATAAGTGTGAAACCCAAAACAGAGATGTATTTAAAAAATTAATCGGGGATTAATAGTATAAAAATATTTTATGAGCACAAAAACAATCCCGATAGCTATCGGGACAGAAGCACAGGAAATCATCCAGGATAATTTGGACTATACTTTATTTTCCTGGAGTAAACAAAAAGGAATCGCACCCATTGCCATTAAATACGGCGAAGGAGTTTACCTGTATGACTATGATGGTAAACGCTATCTTGATTTTTCTTCGGGCCTGATGAATGTGAATATTGGACATGGCAACCAGCGGGTGACAGATGCAGTGATGAAGCAAATGCAGGAAGTGAGTTATGTAACGCCGAGTTGCGTTACCAGGGTTCGTGGTGAAGTAGGAAAGAAACTCGCATCTATTACGCCAAAAGGATTGACAAAAACTTTGTTCACTGTTTGCGGCGCTACTTCCATTGATAATGCCATCAAGCTGGCAAGACTTTATACTGGCCGGCATAAAATCATTGCAAAATACCGGGCTTTTCATGGGGCATCATACGGTGCTATGACTGCCGGTGGCGATCCAAGAAAGTTGGCTGCTGACTCACAACAAATGCCGAACGTGGTGCATGTGGAAGACCCATACTGTTATCGCTGTCCTTTTGGCCAAACATTTGGTTCCTGTAAATATGAATGTGCTGAGCATGTAGAAAGAGTAATTCAGTTTGAAGGTCCGGAGAATGTAGCAGCCGTGTTGATGGAAGGTGAAAGCGGCAGCAGTGGTTGTATAAAATATCCACCTGATTATTTTAAAAAGATAAGAGCTATCTGTGATAAATATGGGATTCTATTGATTGCAGATGAAGTGATGAGTGGATTTGGAAGAACGGGTAAATGGTTTGGTGTAGATAATTATGGAGTGGTTCCCGATATGATTGCAACGGCAAAAGGAATTACTTCCGGTTATGTTCCACTAGGTGCATTGATAGTGTCAGATAAAATTGCCGCATATTTTGACGATAAGGTTTTGTGGCTGGGACTTACTTACTCTGCTCATCCGGTTAGTTTGGCGGCAAGTCTTGAAGTACTAAAAATTTATGAAGATGAAAATATGATTGAGAATTGTGTAGCCATGGGAAAATATCTTGATATAAAAATGGAAGAACTGAAAAAGAAACATCCTTCTATTGGTGACTGGAGAAATACAGGATTGCTGGGTTGTATTGAATTGGTGAAAAACAGAAAAACAAAAGAACCGATGGCGCCATTCAATGCAAAACCAGATGAAATGGCGGTGATGAATAAAGTGGCAGCAAGATTAAAAGAACTCGGCATGTACACATTTGTGCGTTGGAGTTATGTATTCATTGCACCACCGTTGTGTATTACCAAAGAGCAGATTGATGAAGGACTA
>JAHEZE010000130.1 GCA_023251235.1 Sphingobacteriales bacterium
TTATACGCTGTGCAGTAAATTTTAAAAAATCTCTTTGTAAGGCATCTCTTTTTATTCCTGCTTTCATTTGCCATATCAGGTGGATATGGTTAGACATTATTACAAAGCCATAAATAATAACCCGGTTATCTTCCACCAGGAAGCGCATACTCCGGATAATAACATCTTTGTATTTGTCCGGGTGCAATAATTTATTCCATTCTAAATTTGTAGCCGTAAAAAAATGAGCATATTCTGTAATAATCTGAGACATGACGACTTAAAAATAAGCAATGCTGTCCTAAATTCGGCCGTTGGTGAGGCAAATACACAAGGCTTAGCGCAACACCAACAGCGGCGTAATTACATTAAACTTTAATCTTTTTCCCGGCTATCAGTAGTGTTCAATAAAAAAAATCGGGGGCTGTATTGAGCCTGTGACAATTTCCATACAGTAATAATCGCAAACTTCCACAGCACTGGTTAGTGTGAGTGGCGACGGAAAACAAAACTTATTTAATTCGATGTAGTATCTTTATTATCCTCGGCAAATTTTTGAAATGCTTTTGCCCCAAATGCAAGACCAAGAATATATATCCAGCTTGTGTCAATAATAAATTCTTCGAAGCTGCCAGCTACCCAGCCCAGTTTAATATACACTGCAGCAAAAACGAGTACCACTATAAGGACAACAACACGCATCGTTGAAATTTCTCCCTTTCCTTCTTCCAATAAACTTGGAAAGTAAAAGACAAGTCCAATGATAAGAACAATAAACGACATTGAAGGAATAGTTCCGTTGGTTACCCTCTCCATATCAATAAGACTATAAATGGCTGTTGTTATAAACCCTGCCACACCGATCAGAATTAACAGAGTGCCTAATATATTGTTTTGATAATATCTAATAGGATCTTCCGGGTTGCTCTTTGGGCCTGAATTTTTCGCTGGTTTAGAACCTTTATCAGCGGTTGCTGAATGTTCATGTTGATTTTCTGCCATAAAATATATTTTTAAACGCTAAATTTTTTTAATGCTGACTACAGGGTGAAGTTCCACACCTTCAGGGCCGCCGCCGTTTCCATGATTTCTTTTGTCATGAAATAAAATACCCCTTACTTCAAATGTCCCTTTTGAATAAACAGTTTTGTCCTGGTATTTATTAACCCAGTCATTTTTTACTTTCCTGAACATTTTTACGAATCCGGAATTTTTTACATTGGGACAAGTGGGGTCGGGGATCTCTACGATAACCACATGTTCAGGGCTTTTGCCATCAGACATTTCTATATGAATATCCCCGTCAGTTTGTGGTTTTACAAAAATTATCTTCCCCCGGATCTTATATACATCGAATTCATCATTAAGCCTTGGACTTTTATTATCCGAAGACCATCCGTCAGGTCTGGTTTTTGCGATAACCTCTTCTATTGAAATTGATTTTGATAAGGAAGTATCAATTTGGTCGGCATCAGCGTCCTGCAAAGTTTTTACCATCCAGCGTTCTGAGCCATCACAAGGCGCCTTACTGGCTGAGTTGGTATGAGGTGACGTAGCTAACGTTGCGGCTAAAAGGCCTGCGGCAACCACCATTTTTCTGCCATGCTTTTTTATCGACCTCATAAAGCTTATTACTAAGTTTAATTTGGGTTACCAAAAAATTGGGATAGGAAGGTAAATGATATTTATGCTGATTTAAAAAATACTTACTCACCCGGTTATTGTTGGCACCTGACCAATAACTCAATAAAAATTCTTTAGCTTCAGTCCTGCTGTCTGTAGTCTGCCTGCGGCCGATAAATGTTTGATAAATAAAAAACTCTTCGAGAGCTGTCCTGAGTCTCCCGCCTATGGCGGGACAAGTTGTGACGCCTCACCAGTCCAGTTGTTATTCTTAGATTGGCAATCCGGTCTATTTTCTCTTTTTAATCATCCAGTGCAAAGCAATGCAAGGAGCAAGGATTATAAATGCCAGGGTAAACCGGATGAGTGAGAAAAAAGATAATGCTAATACTCCTATTTCTGCTTCACTTACTTTAAACTTGCTTTCTATCCATGATATTATCGAAGAATTCCAAAAAGCAACTGTAATAATAAAATAGAAAATTGCAAAAGCAAGTCCAATCAGAAAGGTTCTGAAAAGGAAATTTCTAACGAAAATAATTTTTTGCGTTTCCATGATTTTTAGTTTTGATGAATATCAAAATTAACAAAAGAGCAGCCATGGGGAAATTTGTATCTTAACATATATTATGGATTGACCAGCGACCGGCTGTTGGAGAAAACACCAGCGGCATAAAAAGAGTTGTAATCAATTTACATTATCATCAAAAAAAACACATTATGCAACGCCGAACATTTCTTAAAACGACTGCCACCATTTCTGCATTCACTATTTTAAAGCCAGGTATTGTTTTTGGATCGGGGGCCAATTCGTCAATAAGGGTTGGTGTAATTGGCTGCGGCAACAGGGGCACGGCAGTTATTAGTTCCATGTCAGCAAACACTAATACAAATATTGTTGCAATTGCTGATTTATTTGAAGACAAACTGCTTGCAGCAGAGAACAACTTTAACCGGTTAAATAAGGCGAAAAATTTTGCCCCCTTAAATAAAGCGAATATTTACAAGGGTTCTAAAGCATATATGCGGTTGCTGGAAAATAAAGAGGTAGATGCAGTGCTGATATCTTCGCCGGCTTACAGCCATACAGGTTTTCTGGAGGCAGCATTGGCAGCAGGCAAGCATGTGTATTGTGAGAAACCTGTTGCTACCGATGTAGATGGTATCAGAAGAGTAATTGAAGCCGGTGAACAGGTAAACGGTAAGCAGAGTGTTGTAATTGGTTTTCAGATAAGGCATGCAAGTGCTTATGCAGAAATGGTGAACAGGATTCAGCGGGGGGATATTGGTGAAATGCTGACCGTGCAACTATATTATTTTTCATCGGGTGCAGCATTAATTGATGTGAAGAATGTTTCGCATGACGAATTCCGTATCCGCAATCATTATTATTACAGGGCATTGTCAGGAGACTCTATATTAGACCAGGGCATTCATATGCTCGATGTTTGCAACTGGACACTGAAAGCACATCCGTTGCAGGCAATTGGAAGAGGTAATGCAAAAGGCCGGCTTGATATCGGGGATACATTCACTAATTTTCAGGTGCTGTATCAATATCCTGATGATATAAATGTTACGATTCATACTACGAAAGTGGGGCCGAACTTTGGCGATGTTTGCTGCAAATTTATAGGCACCAAAGGCAGTGCCGAAGCGCATTACAGCGGAGGTGTATTTATCATTGGCGAAAACAAATGGGATTCCGGCATTGCAAAAAGTGATACTGAATTAACAGTACAGCAACGGGCATCAGGTGTTTTTTCTTCCTCACTTCATGATGCGGATGCAAATAAAGAGATTGCATTTATACAAAGTATAGAAACAGGTAAATACCTGAATGAAACCCGTTCCGGCGCTGAATCCACAATGACCGCATTACTGGGCAGAGAAGCAGCCATCACGAAAAGAGAAATGACATGGGAGGAAGTTTATTTCTCAAATGAGAAATTAGACCCCAAACTAAATCTTTCGCAGTTTGATTAAGCGGAGTCGCTTCCGGTGCAGGTGCCCCCGTTGCTTATAGTAGCCTCGTTGTTGTTGTTCGCCCGACCAACAACTCAATAAAAATTCTTCACTCAATCCCGCGTCTTGCAAATAATCTGTAATAAAGAGACATTGTCTGGGAGAAACTTTAAGCACAAGTTGCCGGATTATTTTTGGAACCCGGAAAATAAAATGTTACCGCACTAATATGAAGGCAGCCCATTTATAAGGATCATCGGGGTATTTATTTTTCATTGCTTTTTGTGCAGCATCAAACGCTTCGGGTATTGATTGCTGTTTGAAAAGATTTTCATAGAACGCTATCATGAATTCAGCGGTTTCTGTATCGGGCACTTTCCATAAACTCATCACCAGGTTTTTTACACCGGCAATACGGAAGGCTCTTTGTAATCCTAATACGCCATCACTACCGTTTAATTCCCCAAGACCTGTTTCGCAGGCAGAAAGTACCGCCAGTTTTGTATGAGGTAAATACATATTGGCAATTTCATAAGATGTGGCAATGCCATCTTCAATACCGGTAACAGATCTGTTTTTCGTCCACGTATAATAAGAGCCTGCAAATAGCAAACCTGAACGTAATAATGGATTATCAGCATTTCTAAAAAATTGTTGCTGGCTGTTTTGTGTTTGCGTGCCGGGTTTGGGATCCGGAAAGAAGAAACCATGAGTAGCAATATGCAACACGGCGGGTGACCGGATGCCACTCAAAGCTTTTAAAGATTCTTCCGTAGCCTTCTCTTCACCGATGATGGTGACAGGATATTTATTTTTAACCCCGATCTTATTTATTTCTTCAACTTCCGCTTTAGAGAAAGGAAGATAATTCCAGGATTGTTTTTCTCCGGACAGAAATTTTGTTTTTGTTTCATTGGCAGATTCATTGTATTGGCCGGCTGATTCTTTCAGTTTTACTGAGTCGGCATCATACGCAATACCGCCATACAATATCAAACTATCGCTTGGCAGAATTTTTTCTTCTGTTGTTTCTATCAATGCTCTTGTTGAATTCAATTGTACCAAACGATATTTATCACGGAGTCTCGTTGTTTTATTTACAGGCAGGGCGGCAAATGACAGTTTGAATAATTCGCCAACGGGAGAAAAATAAACAATGTGTACATCCTCTAATTTTTTATCTATGGCAGACCAGGTAAGTTGATAAAGATGATTGTCTCCGGGTTTTGCGATACCTGCATTGTAAAGTGTATTTATTTTATCCTGGTTATTATCAGGATTTTTATTCAGCAATGAGTCAATTTGTTTCTCTTCAAATAGAGAGACAAATTCGGGTTTTGCACTGTTTGGTTTAAGGATCAGGGCTGCATAGAAAAGACTATCGGTAAGCCTGTCTTTATCAAAATAACTAAATTGGATGAATTCAATAGCTGCTTCACCGGGTTTTAGTTTTTCCTGAACATTTTTCCAGTCGGCAGAAACGGCAATCTTATTATCATTGAACGCAGAAGAAACCCGTACCAATTGTTTTTCCTGTTGCTCTGTCATTTCTTTCAGTGAATCCAGGTTGGTGCCCTGCTCAGCAAGGGGCTTACTGTACCGGTAGGCCAGTTGATTTTTATTATTCAGCCAGGATGAATAAAGTTTTTTTGCCGAAGTATCGCTGCTGTTCAGTATAGCAGTATTGAGTTGTTTTGATGAGTTCAGCAAAAGACCTTTAGAATAAATGGTGAGATCATAAAGATCGTTGCTGTTTTCATTGGGCGACAAATTGTAAATAAGTGAATAAAACTTATTCCTGTCTATCGACAATGTTCGCAGGTAATCCAGTTTCTCGCTTTCTGAAGAAAAGGAAAACACTTTGTCTATTTGTTTTTTGATAATGTTCAGGGCTTGCAGACTGTATTGTATTGCATCGGTGGATCGGTTCATTTTCCAGTATAAAAAAGCAAGGTTGCCACAAACGGTTCTGTATTCTGCATGTTCTTTATTGAATAAGGTTTCAGTGATCTTTAATGATCTTAAGAACAATGACTCTGCTTTTTCCAACTGACCTGCTTTTTGATAAACAAAAGCCAGGTTATTGAGCATGCTCATATAAATAGGAAGATTCGTCAATTGTCGTTTCCCGAGTTTATCAAGATTCTCCGTTAAAAGTGTAATGGCATTTTCATATTCACCTTTTCCCATAAGAGTAAGGGCCTTTCCATTGGTGGCATAACTATAATCAAGGGATTGACCGCCCCCCTTTTTTTCAATCATATTTATGTTCAATGAAAAAACGGAGTCAGCTTCTTTTAGTTTTTCTCTGAATAAATAAGAGTAAGCAAGGTTGCTGCTATTGGCTATGTAATCAGGGCCGTTCTGTTGCTGATTTTTTTCATACACTCTTAATGCTTTTATGATCCACTGCTCCGCTTTATCAAATTCTTTGAGATCATAATAAAAGCGGCCAGCCAGGGCATAAGCATCTGCAGAAAATTTACTTTCATTTCCAAAATATTTTTCAGCCTCGGGGATCATGGCAAACAGAAATGATTCTGCTTTTTCAAACTGTCCCATATTTATAAAATTCAGAGCTATGAAACGGTTTACTACAGTCAGCTCTTTTTTATTTTCCGGGGGTAATAAGTTTTTTAATTCATTGAATAATGAATCAGCTTTTTCAAATCGTTTGGTGGATGAATAGATGTTACCGAGGTTTATAAATGGCGCGAAAAGTCTGTTTTCATAACCACTGATGTTTGATTGCAAGATCCGAAGGCTTTCGTTTGTAAAACTTTCCGCCTGGTCCAATTTTCCCCATCGCAGATAAAGATTGCCCAGGTTATTACTGGCAATACTAAAATCTGAAAATCTCTCAGCGTTATTAAATGACTCTCTTGCTGACAGCAATAACTTTTCTGCCAGTTGTAATTGTCCAAATTCGGCATAAGCAGATCCAAGCATGAAAAAGATATCAGCCTGGTAAGGTTTATCTTTTTTCCCGGGATTAAATAATTCCTGCTGAACAGGAGCTGCGAATTTTATAGTAGCAGCATGATCATTATGATTAAATGCGACCATCATACTGTCTTTCACCTCTTGCCAGCTTTGCGCTTTTGCAACGGCCGAAAAAAAGAGACAAACAGAAATGAAAATTATTTTGCTGCTATGCATGTAAAAAAATGAAGGAATATAATAGTTAAATATAATAACAACCTTTGATGGCAGGATAATTTAACTTCAAAAGATGGTTGTACTTGCCGGTTTTTTTCCTCTGTTGGCCGCCGCACTAATAACTTACATTTACTTTTTATCACCCTCCCGGGTGATTTCTGTCATTTATCAGTTTTATATTTGATCATAATTTGAATAAAATATTTATAGCTGAAACTTAGGAAGTAATGAATATCGTCCTTTATTTTTTAGTTTTTCTTGCTTCGCTGCTTGTGGACATTGTTCCGTTAGTTGGCCCACCGGCATGGACAGTGATGGTTTTCTTTCAGATAAAATTTGGATTAAATATATGGCTTGTGTTGGTCGTTGGCGTAATTGGTTCAGCAATCGGGAGATATTTATATGCTGCATACGTACCGCTGTTTTCCGATCATTTTATCAAGCCGCAAAAAAATGAAGACCTGCATTTTATTGGCAGCAGACTTGCTGAAAACGGATGGAAGGTTCAGCTTTTTGTTTTGCTTTATACACTCA
>JAHEZE010000048.1 GCA_023251235.1 Sphingobacteriales bacterium
AATCGATCCTGCGTGGCATAATTGGCTCTTCCATCAATTACGGTTGTTTCCCATCCAAGTATTTCACCCATTTCCACTACGGGTATCACATCATTGCCTGCACCAATAATGACAAGTGAAACGGGTGGCCTGATCACTTCAATAAAAGCAGTCAGGTCATTTTTTCCCGACACATAATTCCTGAATGAAGATTGCTGACAAGCAAGACTTTCATTTGCATCAGACATCAAACGGTCTTTAATCACAGAAACGTTATCCAAAATCGTTTCATCTTCACTTATCAATAAACAGGTTCCGGCCTGTGGACTCATTTTATCCCGGAGATTGAATAAACTGACTAAAACAGATTTTTGTCTTTTTTCATCTGCTGCCTTCAAAAATGCAAGGGGATTATAAGGATCAGAAGAGTCAACCGGTTCAATGAGTACCTGTATTATTCCATTACATCCAAGACCAACTCCGAATTTCGCATCATCATCATCCATTGTATCATAGGTTACCAGCTTCGATCTTTTCTCATGCATCACCAATAATGCTTTGCGAAGCGCATCTCCTTCAAGACAACCACCGCTGATGCCACCGGTCAATTGCCCATCTTCAGTTATCAGCATACGGGCACCGGGCCGGCGATAGGATGACCCTTCAAGATGTACTACAGTGGCAAGCGCCGTTTGTTTACCTTCTGCAACAGCTTTGCCGTACGCCTTTATGATTTCCCTGATCTCTTTCAATGTCTGCACTTCTGTTTACGCAGGGTTATTATTTAATGCTTCCAAATAAGGTTGGTCGTAAAGCCGTTTGCCGGTATTCTTGTATAAAGCGTTAGCAACAGCTCCAAAAACAGGAGGAAAAGGTGGTTCACCCAATCCCGTAGGATCGATATCATTTTCTACAAAATGAACTTCGATCTTTTTTGGCGCTTCCCGCAGCCGGATCATCCTGTATCGGTTGAAATTATTTTGCTCGGCCACTCCTTCTTTATGTGATAACCGTCCGTAAAATGCATTGCCGATTCCATCCACTACTGCGCCCTGCACCATATTAGTTGCCGCATCTGGATTAATAACAATACCACAATCAATCGCACTGAAAACTCTTTCCACATATGGCTGATCATCTCTTTTTACAATATCTACCACATGGGCTGCATAGGAATTATGACAGAAATAAGCAGCAACACCACGACTGTATTTTTTATTTTCTGGTTTATTCCAACCGGATTTTTCTTTAACCAACTTCAATACTCCTGCATACCGGTCAACGTCATAATCATTGTTTTTGCCAACAGGATTTTCTTTGGCTCTCTTCAAAAGTTCGAGCCGGAACTCTATCGGGTCTTTGCCCATTGCTTCAGCCAATTCATCTAAAAACGATTGCTCAGCCGCAGCATTGAAATTTGATCCCGGAGCCCTGAATGCACCAACAGTAATATTCGATGATAACTCCCAGCCCTCAGCAAGGTAGTTATCAACTGCACCGGCAGGAAAACGGTTAGCATGAACTGGATGTTCAGGAATACCTCCGCCTTTTACATGAAAGGCAATTAAATTTTTATTAGCATCCAATGCTGCTCGATAAGTTGCGGTGTACATAGGACGATAAATACCGTATGTCATATCATCTTCACGACTATAAACAAGTTTGACAGGTGCTTTTACTTTTTTAGAGATAAGAGCCGCTTCTGTAACATAATGTCCATATGCTCTGAGGCCAAAACCTCCACCCATGCGGGTCATTTGGATCTCAATTTTATCGGCGGGCAGGTTTAAAATTTTTGATAATGTAGGCTCTATCCATCCCGGTGCCTGGTGGGGACCAACTAATAAAGCTTTTTCATCTGTAACATGGGCAAAGCAATTCATTGGCTCCATACAGTTGTGTGCTAAAAACGGGGCGGTGTAGGTGCGTTCTATTACCTGGGCCGCATTTTTAAATGCCGTTTCGGGGTCTCCATCTTTTCTTAATTGAGTGGCGGGCTCTTTTGCTCTCGCCTGCATTTTGGAATAATGCGATTGTGAACTTTCAAGACCAGCCGGAATAACCACATCCTGTTTGCGGCCAAACATGTTTTTAGTTTCCTTTATCTCAGTAGTGGGTTCCCATTGCACACTTAATTTTTTTCTTGCATTCATTACTTCCCATGTGGTATTGCCCACCACTACCAGCAAATCATTGAACGTTCGGGTATCGAAACCAGCTTGTTCGAAACCATCTTCATACAACTTCAACGAGAAAACATCTTTGATGCCGGGCATTTTCAATGTTTGAGAAGCATCAAAAGATTTAAGTTTCATTCCAAAAGCAGGTGGATGTTCAATCATGGCAATTAACATTCCTTCCTGATTATGATCCAGGCTAAAAAGAGGCTTACCGGTTACAATTTTTAAACCTTCAACATTTTTCTGTGAGTTTCTTACTACTTTAAAATTTTGAACATCTTTTAGCTTTACGCCTTTGGGTATGGCTAAACCGGAAGCTTTTGATGCAAAGTCGCCATACGTTCCTGATTTGCCGGTTTTTTCATGGTAAATCATTCCAGCTTTCGTTGTCACTTCTTCAATAGGTACATTCCATGTTTGCGCTGCCGCATCTATCAACATGTGGCGGGCAGCCGCTCCGGCATCGCGAAGTGGTTTCCAATACATCCTCACAGAATTACTTCCACCTGTGAATTGCGGTCCTAATTTTACATTGTCATGAGGCCCCATTTCTATCACTACTTTTTGCCACTCCACATCCAACTCTTCCGCTACGATCATTGGCAGTGAGGTCATCACATTTTGCCCAAATTCCGGATTCGGGTTCAGGATTTTTATAACATTTTCCGGTGTGATTTTAATATACCCTGTTAACTCATTCCATTGCTCTGCAGTATCAAGTCCACTTATTTTATCAGAAAGGTTAAATTCAGATAACCAGTTAAAACTGATCATAAGACCACCGCCGGCAAGCATTGATGATCTTAAAAATGAACGCCTGCTATGTGTAGTTTTAATTTTTTCCATTTTCAAATCTTTGAATTTTAATAATGCTGTTTCGTATAACAATAATTATTTCTGTTTTGCTGCTGATTTGACGGCATCCTTTATACGTAAATAAGTTCCGCACCGACAAATATTGCCATTCATGGCTGCTTCAATCTGTGCATCAGTTGGATTAGGATTCGTTCGCAACAAAGCCGCCGCTGTCATAATCTGGCCGGTTTGACAATAACCACACTGTGCCACATCATGCTCCAGCCAGGCTTTTTGAACCGGGTGGCTGCCATTTTCAGAAAGACCTTCAATGGTAGTGATCTCCCGGCTGCCAACGGATGAAACCGGCAATTGACAGGAATGAACGGCATTCCCGTTCAGGTGAATAGTGCATGCTCCGCACATGGAGACACCACAACCATATTTTGTGCCCGGCATATTCAGATGTTCTCTTAAAACCCACAGCACGGGAGTTGTGGGATCAACATCTACCTGCCTGCTTTTTCCATTTACTTTCAGGTTATAAACAGCCATAACAAAATTTTTTTAAAGTTATTAAATATTTATAAAATCACTTTCTAAGCGCCTTCACCGTTGCCGGAGTTATTGTTCCCGGTATTTTATTTCCCCAACTATTACGAACATAATTTAATACATCGGCAATTTGTTCATCAGTTAAATATTCCTGGGCCGGCATGTCAATATTATATTTTTTACCATTCACTACTACATTACCAGTTTGCCCTTTGAGAATAATGCCAATCAAATTCTTTGCTGGTTTTTTTATATAATCTGCTTTGGCTACCGGGGGATTGATCTCCGGCATCCCTTTCCCATCTTCCATATGACAATTCTGACAATTTAAGGCATATACTTCCTTTCCTCTTTTAATGCTTTCATTCAATTTCGGATCGGGTATAAAACTGCTGAAAATAAAAACTGTAAGAATTATTAAAGTGATTGATGATACTTTAATCATAATCAGGTTTGCGTTTTATTATCCCGGTAAATTGTTCAAAGGGAAATGGATCAGCGATTACCCCTAAGGTAATTTTCAAATGGAAACTGAAGTTAGAAAACATCCGGTCAACTTCATCTAAATTTTTCAAACAAAAAATTACGAAAATCAAACATTCCTGAAATTTCTCATATCTCAATGTTGGGTGTCGTTAGGCGTAAGCAATTTAGTAAACGACAATGAACCCATCAACCATTTGCCATTCTCTTTAATATACACTTCAGTAACTATAAACGGATTGGTTACTTCATTACCACCTACCACTGCCAATAGTGTTATATTATTTAACAGGATAGCAGTGTTACCTATAATATTTACTGACACTGAATGAATATCCGCTTTCTTATACCAGATCCCCCCGCTTTTAATAGTATTAATTTCCGGTTCTTTACCCCAGTTTCCACCCATGTGAACAAAAACAGATTTTGCATCGAATAGTACATTTAAAGAATCTACATTTTTATCTGCCATCCATTGCCATTTTGTTTTTGAGAGATTTATGATTTCTTGTTCTGCATTGGTTTTTGTTTGTTGAGCATCGCATGATTGAACGATCATTATTGATAAACAGAATCCGAGAATTGATACTTTCATACGAGTTTTTATTTACAAGTTAATGGCAAAGGTCTTCGCATTTTTTTGCAGGTATGGTATACAGATTACGGTTTTATCTACCATTATTACTGATATACCCTCAAAGTCATTGACTATCTTTTTGAATGTTTAAATTTGTATTACAACATTATTTGCAGGCATGGAAAAAGTACACAAGTTTGAAACAATAAGTGAATACAATAATTTGAATAACCATGATACGCTGCATCCTTTGGTGACTGTGATAGATTATTCAAAATCCAAACCCTGGTCATGGCCCGATGGTAATGCAAAAACAATAAGAGTCAACTATGGACTGTATTGTATTTTTTTGAAAGAGATCAAATGCGGCGATCTAAAATATGGTTGCAACTATTACGATTACAAGGAAGGTTCATTGATTTTTATTTCGCCAGGACAAATTGTAGAAATAGAAGATTTCGGAAAGAACTTTCAACCAAAAGGATATGCCTTGCTGTTTCATCCTGATTTTATTCATGGCACATCTCTCGGCAAACATATTCATGATTACAGTTTTTTTGGGTATCAATCAAATGAAGGACTCCACTTGTCAAAGAAGGAAAGAGAGATAGTGATTGAGTGTCTTCGCAAAATTCAATATGAATTGTCTCATGCTATTGATAAGCATAGTAAAAGATTAATTGCCTCCAATATTGAATTACTACTGAATTATTGTGTTCGGTTTTACGACCGCCAATTTATTACCCGGGAAACAGTGAACACAGGAATATTAGAAAAGTTTGAAGATCTGTTGAATGATTATTATCATTCAAACAAAGCACAAACTATCGGTTTGCCTTCTGTAGCTTACTGTGCAAGTGAATTGAATTTATCAGCTAACTATTTTGGCGACCTGATAAAAAAAGAAACAGGTAAAACTGCGCAGGAATACATTCAGGCGAAAGTAATTGATGTGGCTAAGGAAAAAATATTCGATCAAAGCAAATCAGTTAGTGAAATAGCTTATGAATTAGGATTTAAATATCCGCAACACTTCACTCGTTTGTTTAAGCAAAAGGTTGGGCAATCTCCGAATGAATATAGAATGCTGAATTAAAAAAATTAAGAATCGGATTCAAACTGGAATAAACTCCATAGTTCGTGCTACCCTTTCGGATTCGGCGAGACCATCCACCCATTTTTTATTGTGAGCTTTTATAGAATATTTTTTGTCGTATGCTTTATTGATCAGCTTGTTAATCGTACTGATGCCTGCTGGTTTTAATCCTTTAACAGGAATGATTTCATTTCCGCACTTAATTTCACCTTTATCACCGTTTAAAAAAGCAGTATACCAGCTTCTTTTCGAAAAAAAATAAGAACGGCCAAATACCCTGCCATCAACTTCAACCATCCATATACCGGTGAATTTTTCCCTGTCTTTTCCTGCCCGCAGACTGGCGACCTGTGTTTCGTTTATACATTTCAGAAATGCTTTTGAGAATTCTTTCATAGCATTCAAAATATTATAATAGCTATACCAGCCTAATTCTTCAAAGGCTTCATATCAATTACAAACTTACCCACTTTCAGGTGTTCATTAAAAAATGTTTCCAATTTATCAAATGGTATCAAATCCAATTTATCATATAGATCAACATGTCCTGCATTTGGAACTATGTATAGTTCTTTAGGTTCAGCCGCTGCTTTGTAAGCATCTTCCCCGAAGTATCTTGAAAATGCATGATCACCAACAATAATCAAAACAGGTCGTGGTGAAATTTCTTTAATGTAAGTCAAAAGGGGAAAATTCATAAATGGAAATGCATTGGTAATTGACCATGCTCCATTCGAATTGATTGAATTTTTATGAAAACCTCTTGGCGTTTTATAATATTCGAAATACTCTTTAGTGATTGGATCAGTATTTTCATCCAATTTTTCTGGTAGTGTTAGTGTATTAAATGCAGGTGTTCCATTTTTTGCATCTTTCCAGCGTTGCTGGCTCATTTGTTCAAGCATTTTTGAACGCTCCTCATTGGTCATTTTATCTTCCCAACCTTTAGCCATAACACGACACATATCATACATGCTTGTAGTGGCAACAGCTTTTATACGTTTATCCATTGAGGTAGCACTCAGGCTAAAACCGCCAAATCCACAAATGCCGATCACACCAATTCGGTCTCTATCAACAAAAGTTTGCAACCCAAGATAGTCCACTGCTGCACTAAAATCTTCCGTATTGATATCTGGCGAAGATATATTGCGTGGTTCACCTCCGCTTTCTCCTGTATAAGAAGGATCAAATGCAAGAGTAACAAAGCCTCGTTCAGCCATATTTTGTGCATATAGTCCAGAGGATTGTTCTTTAACCGCACCATACGGGCCGCTAATTGCAAGTGCCGGCAATGATTTATTACTACGATTTTTAGGAAGGTATAAATCGGCTGTGATGGAAATTCCATAACGGTTTTTGTAAGTAACTTTTTGACGGGTAACCTTATCACTTAGTTGAAAAGTATAATGATCTGTATTTTCCATTTTTTGTTCTTTTTGAGTTTTTGAATTTTGACTAAAAGCTTGCCCAATTATCAAGAGAGAGGCAGCGATGGTAATTACTGATTGTTTCATTTTATCTTCTGTTTAAATTAATTTATACATCTATTGCAGTTCAATCTTAACGGTTACATTTCCTGAACCTAAAGCGGTAGCTAATCCCGAAAGATTATCAATGCGTCCAAGCTTTGTATAGCTGTATGATGTCGAAAAAGTTTTGTAAAAAAATACCAAAGTGTTAGAACCATATAGCATCAAATCCCCGGTTTGAATTGTTCCGGGATTTGACGCATTCTTTGGCAGGTTACCTGGTAAATCATAATACTTTTCATTTCCATTCAATTCGTTCATGTTAATTGTCATTGGCAACTTTGTTTTAAATGCAGTGACCGATGCATTGTTATATAAAGTAGCAAAGAAAACATTGGAGCTAATTGTTATTCTCAATTTGGTTGTATCGGTTGTCATGATGCTATTGGATTTGTTTTCTGATTCTATATTATTATTACAGGCATGGAGTTGAATGCAGGTTAAACTCAATATAAATGCGGATATAATTTTCATTTCAATAAATCTTTAATCAGATATTCTTAATGTGCTTTGCAGGAACACCGCCTGCAACAGTATTTGCCGGAACATCTTTTGAAACTACAGCACCTGCCGCAACAACAGCATTTTCACCAATAGTTACGCCGGGCAGTATTGTGGCCCCCGCCCCAATCCATGCATTCCTTTTTATTGTTATTGGTTTTAACAACAATGCTTTTCGGTCTGCGGGGTCTAACGGATGATTTTCAGTGATGAGATTAACGTTCGGGCCTATTAATACATCATCTTCAATAGTTACTCCGCCCATGTCGAGGAAACTGCATCTATGATTGATAAATACATTTTTACCTATTTGAATGAAGCGACCAAAATTGGCGCTGAATGGTGTGAATACAATTGTACTTTCATCTATTTTGGAACCAATTATTTCACTCAATCGCTCCCTAATTTGATCAACATCAGTAGATGTATTAAGTCCAACGGATAATTTTATCGTACGGGAAACGATTTCCGAAACTTTATGATATTCCGGGTCGGTAGAACGTATTGGCTCACCCGATCTCATTCTGTCAAAAATATCTTTGCCGTTCTGAGTGGAGATATTTTCTTTTTCCAGTTTATCCATTGTTACAGCATTTGATAACATACCACAAAGGTATTTTGGTCATTAGGCTTGCTGCTAATGATTATCAAACGAAGCATTAAGAATTTCAAACAATCTCCATCCGTAAAGCTGAAGGAACAGTGCCGGTTCTTCTTTTGAAGTAGTTGTTAAAGTATGTCGGATATTCAAAGCCAAGTGAATAAGCAATTTCGGCAATTGTGAGGTCAGTATGTTGTAACAATGTTTTTGCTTCAGTGATGATTCTCTCAGCAATATGTGTGGTAGTTGATTTGCCGGTAATTTCTTTCACTGCACGATTTAAATGATTAACATGTATTGATAATGAGCTTGCATAATCCTGTGCTGTCTTCAACTGAAGCGGACGGTCAGTACTTTCAATCGGAAATTGTCTTTCCAGCAATTCAAGAAATACCGAAGTAATGCGATGAGCAGCGTTTTTGTGTTTGTCATAATTTTCCGAAGGCTGAAGTTTCAGGGCTTCATGAATAATTAAATTTATGTAGTTGCGAATGAGATCGTCTTTGTATACATAATCTGTCTTTTGTTCATCAATCATTTTTTGAAATATCGTATTTAAAAACTCCCGTTGCTCTTCTGATATTTTTAATATCGGTGTACCGCCAATCTTAAACAAAGGCGATTGCAGCAAACTCTCAGAACGTTCAGACGCTTTTAGAAACTCTTCTGAAAAAAGACAGGTGTAGCCTGCATAAGTTTTAGAGATGGTTTCCCAGGAATAGGGAATATGTGGATTGCCAAAAAACAAAATAGTGCCCTCATGTTCAAAGCTACGGTCAGCATAATGGATAATACTCTTGCCGGTTGTGAGGCAAATTTTATAGAAATCTTTTCTGCTATAAATGCGTGTTGCCTGGCTATCACTTTCTATTTGAAACGCATTAAAGCCTTTTAACCTTAGTACATTATTGAACTCTGAAACTAAACTCACATTCTTTTTTTGCATGAAGCAAAGTTAAGAAATTCAAATATTCCTAAACTTCAACGGGCTTAACTGCACATGTTTCTTGAAGAAGTTATTGAAGTGGGTTGTTTCGGTAAACCCTAATGCAAATGCAATTTCGGAAACATTCCATGGACTATGTTTCAATAAAATTTTTGATTCCTGCAAAATTCTTTCGGCAACGATCTGTGAAGTTGTTTTATCCGTTGTTTCTTTAACAGCACGGTTCAAATGATTTACATGAACATTTAATTGTGCTGCAAAATCAGAAGCGGAACGAAGCTGAATTTCCTTGTGATTTTCATCAATAGGGAATTGCCTTTCCAGCAATTCTAAAAATAAATTGGAAATTCTTTGCGATGCATTGACTGGTTGTTTTTCAACTTTTGCGGTTGACTGCATTTTCAGTGCAAAATGGATCAGTTCCAATACCTGTGTTCGCAACACATCATATTTATGTTCGTAATCAGATTTGATCTCTTCAAACATTTTTTGAAATACTGTCTCTACATATTTTCGCTGTTCATCTGTCAATTCAAATAAACGATTGCCTTCAGGCTGATAAACCGAATACTGATTTAAGTTACCGAACTGATGAAAAAACTCCTGGGTGAAAATGCAGAAAAAACCGCTGGCGATATTATCCGTATGTTCCCACTTATAAGGTATCTGCGGATTGGAAAAGGTCATGGCTTGTTTTTTCACTTCATATATTTTATCAGCAAAATGAACTTTGCCACTGCCTACCGTAAGACTTATCTTAAAAAAATCTCTCCTGGCATAAGGAACCGGTTTTGCATTCACACCAACATAAGGGTCCAACCTGAACACATTAAAATGCCCGATCCCGTTATGAAGATTTTCAGGAACCCAATTGAATTTTCGTTTGTAGAACTCCTCTATGGTTTCCACTTTGCGCATCTCCCACAAACTTACTGATTCCTTTCGTTTATTAGCGCTGGACATATTTTTTACTAAAAGAGTAGATCAAACTTACATTCCAGACAAAATTTTGGTTGCCTATAATATCGGAATGAATTGTTTTGTTAATTATCGATTGAATCGTCAACGGGAAATTCTTCTTTGCCAGGGTCAACGTGTAGGTAAAATAAAAACCATCTTTTCTATTCTGTTTTAAATAATAGAACTGAGGAGTAAAGCGGGCAAAAAACTGGTTGCCGAGTTTGATATGTGACAGATTAGTGTTGATGGTAAGGAAGTGAGAATTTCTTGGTGAACCATAGTCAAATCCCCGTGAATACAAATAATAGATACCGACACTTACATTTTTTGAAATAAAATAATTAGGGACCAGCTCTCCGGCCAAATAACGCCGGGTTACGATATAGTTTCTTGCAACCCCATTTACTGTATGTATTTCAGTTTTAAAATTCATTGCCGGATGTGTACCGAGAGATAAGGCAAATTTTTTTCTTGTGATCATTTTATATCGCCACCAAAAAAGAAAGGCCCACGGTTTTCCTGCAAGGGAAAACTTTAATTGCGGTTCAAAAAATAATTTCTTTTTTCCCATTGAAAGGTCAAATATGGCGGCTGGTTTACCCAATGTAAAAGTGGGTACTAATGAAATCCCTTTAGTGGTAACTGTAACAGCTCCCTTAATATGATAGTTGCTTTTTGTGCTATCGGTTTTTTGGGAAAAAGAGACCTTGGTAATCGTTGGAAGAATAAAGAGGAGTAAAATGATGATCTTATACATTAGCTTAATTGTAATTTAAGATACAAAAGAACCCGGATTTTTACATATTATCTAACGAACTTCAAAGCAATACTTACGATTTTCAAACATGTTCGTTAAAAATGAAAGTACCCAGTCTCAGCCGTGGTTAGTTTCAGTAATAAAATAAAAATACAGTGATACGGAATATGCAAATCGCACTGTACATAAATATACGTAATGGACGACTTTTAATATAAGCACAGATCCCGCCCCGGGTGTTGCTCATTGGCTGCTACAAATTGATTCTTCTTTTACGGCTTATTGCAAACAAGATAAAATAGACGGATGCAATTACAATTATAAATCCAAACCAATCTCCAAACCTGTTATAAATAGTTTTGGTCGTACGCAGGGGAAATGTTGCCGTAAATGCAGCAGCTTTATTATTTGTTGTGCTTGCCTCATAAAGAACCCTGCCCAGGTAATCACTGACAGTTAACTCACCTTGTCTCGCTGTTCTTATGATAGCATATCCATTTTCTACACCCCTCAAAACTGCCATCCGCGAATGAAGCCAGCCATCTTTTATAAAATCCCATGCGGGTACATATAAAACCTGTATTTTATTTTTATCATAGCTTCTTATGAAAGCCTGGTAATCCAGATCTTTACAAATAGCAAGCCCGGAGGTGATATCATTTAAATTAAACGTGGCAATTTCTTTTCCGGGTACAAATGCATTTCTTATTTCACCTTCAAATAAATTCACTTTCTGATAGTCTGATAATAGCTTACCTGCAGGAGTAATTACAAATGCTTTATTCTGTTTTAAACTATCATTGATAAGCTGCGTGTAACCGGCAATAACAGTGATCTGGTTGTTTGTTGCGGCATTGATAAAGATGTTTTTTATAGAATCACCCGGGTTTGCCGTTACATTCACTATTTTTTCAGGTAACACAGCAACCTGTGCACCCTGTTTCGACAATACGGCGACTTCGTCCGCATACAAATTAGCAGTACGCATTTCCTCTTTGGCATTGGGATGGTTTGTTTCTGAATGAAATTTTTCATCGAGTGAAGCAAGACCCACTGTTATGTCATTTTTGACTGAAGACTTTCTATTCATTCGTATTACTCCAAATAATATTGAAATGAAGAGAAGAGAAAAAGTAATTGAGAGGGATCTCGTCCATTTTTTAGAATGATAATAAACTGCCAGAGCAGAAGGAAAAATGGTGACTAAAAAAGTTATTCCAAGGATCCCGGTTACAGAGGCAAGCTGGACAACAGGAAGAAAATTTGATTGCGTGTAAGCAAGGCTTCCTGCTGTGCCATCGGGAGAGAATTTGATAAGCAGGAATTCAAACAAAGACCATAAAACGGGAAATGCAAATGCAGACCAGCCATTTTGTTTTATCAAAACAATTTTTCTTGTCAGCACAACTATTAATGCAAATATTAATGGAAAGAAGACTGTAAAGAATATAGCTAATGGAACAGGAAGCACAGTTAGTAAATAAGGAAGCCAACTTAAACGTCCGATCAAATAAGCAATAAATGCAATTAAAAAACTTTGCCAAGCCGATGATTGAAATGAAAAAAACAAAACAGGAATGGGTGCAATCCATAATAAATACCAATAATTTCCTGAAAGATCAATGGAAAAGTACCAGCACAATCCGGAGATTATTATAGCAGCTATCTTCAAAAAATTCTTCATGAGGTCCAATTTGCTTTGGAAATTAAAGATAGTTCCTTCTACTTACGGTTAGTAAAGACAGGAAACCTGGCTATAAGGGAAAAGCAGCAATAATTTTTCTTTTGCTCTGTATGAGCAATTGATAAGTAGCCGTTCAATAAATGATTGCACCAAACCCGCCTGCCGCAGGCAGGCATCCCTTCGGGACGGGTCGTGATTCATTTCAAAATTTTCTATCCATGAGACGTCCGGATAAAACGTTGATCGCTGAATAGAATTATTGTTGTACAAGGGTGCGACGCAACGAAAGAAAAATAGTAGTACCAATGCCGGACGCATAATTACTTTCTTCATTGTGGCAACCGATCATTATCTTAATTGCGTTTACAAAATATAATTTATGAGCTTGCAAAGAAGGTGTAAATTCCTTGTGTAAATGACCAGGACAATTATAAACCATTTTATATTGCTGCTGTTTTTTTTTACAGCAGCTTTTACCTGCATGGCACAGGAGATCTGTAATAATGGTGTGGATGATGATCATGATGGGTTAGTTGATCTTCATGATCCCGATTGCCAGTGCCGGTTTAAGGTTACAGATAATCTTCTTAAGAACGGATCATTTGAGCAGTATGATCATTGTCCTGTTACGTTCACCTACTCCAACGATTTTAAGATTGCTTCCTATTGGCAATACGGCACCTATACCAATGAAGCTGATTTTTATCATAACCTCCAATGCAGTTTTGATTCAACACTCATTAAACTTCATATGCCACCAGCACTGCCATTGCCGGATGGGAAAGCATTTGTTTCTATTTTAAACAGCGCTTATATAAATCCGATTCCGGAAAAACAAATGGCTAAGGGCTATGTTGGCCAGTGTCTTCAATCTCCGTTGAAGGCTGGTGAACAATATACTTTAAGTTTTTATGCCGGAAGATTCCGATCATGGGATAATTATACTGGCAAAATTTTTCCTTTCACCGTTGCAGTTTTTGGACATGCAGATTGTAATGCAGTTCCTTTCGGAAAATTAAATGTGTCAGGTAATGGTTGCCCCACAGATTATCCAGGTTGGGTCTTGCTTGGAAAAGCCAAGATTACCAGTAATGGCGCATGGATACAATCAAAAATAAATTTTACTGCTCCATCAGAAATAAATGTGTTGGAAATTGGAACTGACTCAACCATCCTGCCTCCAATCATTGATCTTACTGACAGTACAACTTTTTTGGATTATCATGTTTACTACCTGGATGATCTGCATTTGTTGCCTACCAAAGATTTTCCTTTTGAATATATTCATGTACAAACCGGAACAGGTTGCAGTGGGAATGGATCACCGGTTTTAGTGGCACCGGTTTATGCTAACGCTACTTATCAATGGTATAAAGATAGTATTGCCATCAACGGAGCTACCGGTAATCTATACCAATTGCCGGAGCTCACTGAAAAAAATTATTATAATGTTTTAATTTCTCTTCCGGGAAAATGTATTATTTCAGAACCTTTTTCCGTAATGCAAGACGTACTTAAGAAATTAAATTTCCCAACTGATACAATTTTTTGCAACAACAGCAGTATTCTTCTTGCACCAGCTATCGATGGAATAACATATAGCATTAATGGCGCCACCAGCTCTGAGGTTATTATTAACAAACCCGGTTTTTACAGCATCACTGCAACGAACGTTTTTGGTTGCCAACGAATTTTTAATATTAATGTTGCGGAACAAAAATGTTCGAATTGCGAACTTTTTATTCCTAACGCCTTTACTCCGAATGGAGACGGATTGAATGATATATTAAAGGGAAAGCCGTCCTGTCCTGTTTCTGAATTTGATTTTTTTATTTTTAACCGGTGGGGCGATAAAATTTTTGAAAGTCATAACAGTAATAACGGTTGGGATGGAAATTACCTGGGGGAAAAGTTGTCAACGGGAGTATATGTTTATTTTATAAATTATAAAACAACAGAGCAAATAACTAAAACAGTAAAAGGCACGGTTACTTTAATAAGGTAGTGCGGATTGTTATTTTTCTTACCTTAACAGAAATAAAAATTATATGAAACTTCAAAAAAATGAATTACCGGTAACGATGGAAGGACCGGGTACAAAAATGAGAGGACTTCCTGGTTATGGAGGAATGACCGTAGCTTTTAATGAACTCCCGGCAGGCACAGATATGGGCCCACTATTAGAAGGATTAAAGAATAACAGTTGTCAATGTCCGCATTGGGGATATATAGTGGAAGGTGAGTTGTTAATAAAATACGATAATGGCACAGAAGAAAGTTTAACTACGGGTGATGTTTTTTATATGCCTCCGGGACATACCGGGATTGTAAAAAAAGATCTGAAAATAATTGACTTTAGTCCAACAAAAGAATTGAATGAAGTGATGGATCATATTACTAAAAAAATGGCTCAGTTCAGTCAGTAGCTTTTACACACCTGTTGTTGGTGACATAATAATCCTCTCTGAAGTAGATTCCTTTAAATAAATTTTTTCCCAATAGCTTTACCTTGTATTTCATCTGAAAAAAATAAATATGCTGATTAAAAAATTAGGAACACAGGGTATTACGGCATCTCAATTGGGTTTGGGTTGTATGGGCATGAGTGAGTTTTATGGCGCCACCAATGATGCAGAAAGTTTACAAACTCTGCATCGTGCAGTTGAGTTGGGTATTACTTTCTGGGATACATCCGATGCTTATGGCCCTTATCTCAATGAACTATTACTAGCAAAAGTATTAAAGGGAATAAGAAATAAAATAACTCTCGCCACCAAGTTTGGTATTGTTCGTGATCCGGCAAACCCCCATGCAAGATCATTGAATGGCAAACCCGATTATGCCCATAAAGCTTGTGATGCAAGTTTAAAAAGACTGGAAGTGGATACCATCGATTTGTATTATCTCCATCGTGTTGATCCCAATACAGCAATAGAAGAAACAGTAGGCGCCATGGCTGATTTGGTGACGGCTGGTAAAATAAGAGGTATTGGTTTATCAGAAGCATCAGCAAAAACCATCCGAAGAGCAAATGCGGTTCATCCCATTACTGCCCTGCAAACTGAATATTCTTTATGGAGCCGGGACCCGGAGGAAGAATTGCTGGAGACTTGTAAAGAATTGGGTATTGCTTTTGTTGCGTATAGTCCTTTGGGACGTGGATTTTTGACCGGGCAGATAAAAAAATTTGAAGACTTTGCAGCCGATGATTACCGTCGTCTTTCACCAAGGTTTCAGGGAGAAAATTTTCAGAAGAATTTAGATCTGGTTCATAAACTGGAGCAACTTGCAAAGCAAAAAGGATGTACTGCATCACAGCTTGCATTGGCCTGGGTGATGGTGCAGGGAGAAAATATTTTTCCTATACCCGGCACCAAGCGTATCAAATACCTTGAAGAAAATGCAGGAGCATTAAACGTCAGTTTCACCAAAGAAGAATTGGATATCATTAATACCATTGCACCTAAAGATGCGGCATCGGGTTTGCGTTATCCTGAGCAAATGATGAAACTATTGGATTCTTAGATAACAACGTAAAGCATTTCCGAACCGGGTTCTCAATTGTAACTTTACAGCCTGTGTGTATACTGAATCTGTTTTTTATAAGTCTCCATATAATTTAAATGCCATACCTTTACACGTATTTGCCGGAATAGAAAGTAGTTTTTCCCTTCTTATAGACTTACTATCAACTTCTTGAAAATATCCGGTTATTTTTAATTTAAAACAAAAAAAAGTATGGGTGAATCCTGGAACAAAAAAGAAAGAGAAAAGAAGAAGCAGAAAGAGAGAAAAGATAAAGCAGAAAAAATGCAGGACCGGAAAGAGAATGTTAAGAAAGGTAAAAGCCTGAATGATATGATTGCTTACGTGGATGAGAATGGAAATTTTTCTTCTACTCCTCCAGATCCGCGTAAGAAAATTGAAGTAAAGTTGGAAGATATTGAAATAGGAGTACCTAAATATGTACCGCTAACACAGGAAGAACTTACCCGTAACGGAAAAATTACTTTCTTTAATTATGATAAAGGATTTGGTTTTATAAAAGATCTTGTTTCCCAGGAAAGTATTTTTGTCCATGCTAACAATCTTTCAGGTAATGTACAAGAAAATGATAAAGTAAGTTTTGAAGTAGAGATGGGACAACGTGGGCCGATGGCCGTGAATGTGAAAATACTCAGTTGAGTTTTTAAAAACTAACATGTAGAAGAATTCGTGAGCAAATCAGCTATTAATGATTAATGGGTATAAATTAGTATAAACAGATTATTAAGTGTAGCTTTGTGGCTCTTGATGTTAGTGCTCTCCCGCCTGGTGTAGTTTAATTTCTCCTCCAAAATGCAGTGAAGGCTTTAACGTAAGGCAGGTAAAGTATCATACAAATTTGATAGCCTTACCACATTTTTAATAAAAATATTTTTTCGTGTCATTTAACAATTTACAGCTCATTGAGCCTGTTTTGCAGGCCTTGGGCAAAGAGGGATACACACATCCTACCCCTATTCAGGAAAAAGCGATTCCAGTAATTTTACAAAAAAGAGACCTGCTGGGTTGTGCCCAAACAGGCACCGGTAAAACGGCGGCATTTGTTATTCCCATTTTACAACTGATGTATGAACAAATGCAACAAACCAATCAGCCACAGCACAGGATCAGTGCTTTGATTCTAACTCCAACCCGTGAGTTGGCCATTCAGATAGGCGAAAGCATTAAGGCCTATGGCCGCTTTTTGCCCCAGCGACATCATGTTATTTACGGTGGAGTTTCGCAACATACCCAGGTTCATGCTATCCGCCGTGGCGTTGACATTTTAGTGGCAACACCAGGTCGATTGTTGGATCTGATGCAACAGGGTCATATTTCTTTAAAGGATATTCAGTACTTCGTCTTGGATGAAGCAGACCGAATGCTCGATATGGGTTTTGTGCAGGATGTAAAACGCATCATTGCCAGGCTCCCGGCCAAAAGACAGACGCTTTTTTTCTCAGCTACAATGCCGAATGAAATTAAGCAACTGACAACAATCATATTAACCAATCCCGTTAAAGTAGAAGTAACACCACCTGCATCCACCGTCGACCTGATACAACAATCTGTTTATTTTGTAGAGAAACAAAACAAACAAGCATTGCTCATTCATTTATTGCAGGACAAGTCAATTGAAAATGTGCTGCTGTTTACTCAAATGAAGCATGCTGCAGATAAACTTGCACGTCTCCTGAACAATTCAGGAATCCGTACAGAAGCTATTCATGGAAATAAGGCGCAAAATGCCAGGCAGGCTGCCTTGGAAAACTTTAAAAATAAGCGGACAAGAGTGTTGGTGGCTACTGATATTGCTGCCCGCGGTATTGATATTGATGATCTCACCCATGTGATCAATTATGAATTGCCCAATGTACCGGAAACATATGTCCATAGAATTGGAAGAACTGGCCGTGCAGGCGCCAGCGGGATGGCTATTTCATTTTGTGACTGGGGTGAAAAAATATTTTTAAGTGATATTGAAAAACTGATAAAGAAAACGATACCGGTTGTTAAATCTCATATGTATGATGTAACAATGATGCACAATCTGCCGGTACAACAAAATAATTCAACTTTTTCTAATCAACGTAGAAAACCAGGGATGGGTAAACGGAACAGAGCTTTTTCACAAAGAGCTTAGATAAAATAATTGATTGAAGATTTTAACTGATTAGCACCGGTAGCAAACCGCATTGATATTCATCCCTGCTCCTACTGAAGCAAAAAGAACTGCATCGCCAGGTTCTATGTGATGATCAGGAACTTTGTTTTTGCGAACCATATCAAATAAAGTGGGCACGGTAGCCACCGAGCTGTTTCCCAGCCAGTGAATACTCATTGGCATAATATTCTCAGGAGCTTTGTTTATTCCATACAACTGGTAAAGTCTTTTTATTATTCCTTCATCCATTTTAGCGTTGGCTTGGTGAAGGAATACTTTTTTCAAATCAGTAATATCGATTCCGCTTTTTTCCATGCATTCTTTCATGGCAGCCGGAACATATTTCATGGCAAATTCATAGACCTTTCTTCCTTTCATTTTTATATACCGGATATTTGGATCGCTGCCGGGAAAGTAGGACATTCCCATGTTAATGTAATTCACTTCTTCCAGTGAATGCGTTTGTACGGAAGTGCCCAGGATACCCGAATGAAAAGGTTTAGTATCCTTATATTCCACAACCGCAGCTCCGGCGCCATCACTGAAGATCATACTATCCCGGTCATAAATATCAATTACTCTTGATAAAGTTTCCGTTCCTATGATCAGGGCTTTTTTTGCAATACCTGCTTTAAAAAAAGCATCAGCTTGTATAATACCCTGTATCCAACCCGGACAGCCAAATAAAATATCGTAGGCAATACAGGCAGGATTACGAATCCCGAGTTTGTGTTTAATAAGACAGGCAATTGAGGGTACAGCATCCGTTTGAATTGTATGCTTAATTACATTGCCAAAATTTTGTGCTACAATTAGCTGGTCAATAGTTTCAGGATCTGCTCCGCTGTCTGTAAGGGCTTTTTCTGCTGCCAGATAACCAATGTCTGATGTATTCAATTCATCGTTGATATAGCGTCTTTCTTCAATACCGGTTATTTGTTGAAATTTTTCTACCACTTCTTCCGGGGGTGTACTCAATGGTTGCTGATTTGCCGAATAAAAAATATGATCTGCAAAATTTCTGTTAGTCTGAATAAAAGGGGGAATATAAGAGCCAGTACCCGTAATTACTGAACGAAGCATATCCGACAATATGTATTTAAATGAAGAAAATTAATTGAATGAAAGGTATCCAAAAAAAATCAAAATGAAATGTATATTAATTAAACTTACGAATCTACCTCACCATTTGGGTTCAAGGTTTAATAATTTATCAGGCAATTTTTGATTCATCTGTCACATCAGAAGTTATTACAGGTTCTGGTTCCATAAATTGGGTAGTGTTTTTTATGGTCAACTGAAATTGATTATTCATGGAAAATTCAAAAAATTGATCCCGGATCAGCGCTTTGGATTGCTCATTTTCCTGCAATAAAAGACTTAAATCTTTTGCCAATGGAAGATGTTTTGCCAGGTTATTGATACGGCCCTTATTAAGCTGGAGATTTGTAAAGCTGAATTTTATTTTTCTTCCTCCGGCAGCTCTTTCAAAATCAGTATGGTTCATATTCAGTGTCTGTTCACCACTGGTTGAACGTTTCATCAGGATGATTATAACCGGAAGATATTTTTTCCAAATCTGGCTAAACATAAATAAATTATTTATTTTTTATTTCAGAAAATATAGTTGATAACATAATATTTTTTATTGTCCATCTGAAAGTCGGGTAAATGATATTCCATTATAAATCCGGGCCAGGTTGATATTTTCAGTTTGTTTCCATTCAGACAGATAAGTACTGCTTACAATTCGCCAGAAATTTTTTGATTTGAGTTCATGATAATCTGTACCCTGAATAAAAAGCCCTGTTACTGTACTCCTTTCTCTAAAATGAATATTCACCGCGATACCCTTACGGTTTTTGTTTTCAATGAATTTTTCAATCATCTCAGTTGTCATACTTTATTTGTTTATTTTTGAAAAAATAAAGAAGGGTTAAGAAGTCCTCCTGCTTTAAATAATTAATTTCGTCTTGAAGATGAATTGTTACTGTTTCTGTCTTCCCTGGGTCTGGCTTCACTTACTTTAATAGCACGACCATCAGCCGTTACTCCATTAAGTTCCTTTATTGCTTTTTGTGCCGCAGCTTCGTCAGGCATTTCCACAAAACCAAATCCCCGACTCTGGTTTGTCAATTTATCGGTAATTACTTTGGCGGATGATACAGTCCCATGACCGGAAAATAATCCTTTCAGGTCTTCATCTTTAATGTTGAAGCCCAGGTTTGAAACATAAATGTTCATGCTTAAAAAATTAATATTAATAAATCATTTGAGAAGAAAGCAGGTGTAAAAGAATAATACCGGAGAGGAGAAACGATTGTTCGCTTACAAGAGCTATTTAACTCAAATTATCCGGGTAAAGATAGTCTTTAATTTACTAAGATTTAGATTTAAATTATTGATTAACCCTCCTTTTATAA
Source organism: Sphingobacteriales bacterium (assembly GCA_023251235.1). Lineage (GTDB taxonomy): Bacteria > Bacteroidota > Bacteroidia > Chitinophagales > Chitinophagaceae > VBAS01. The sequence continues at coordinate 20,759 of JAHEZE010000048.1, forward strand.
AATTCAATTTCGGATTTTAGAAGGATAAATTGTTGGGAAGACTGCTTTTATCTTACTAATTACTGTTCGCAAATCATCACGGGGATTATTTGGCAGATCCTTACAATAATGTATTGAGCTACTTGATTTAAAAAAGGTCGCTTAGAAATACAGATACAACTCATTTAAAAATTCCTACATTCATATACCTTTTCTACAAATTATACGATTGATAAATAGGTGTATGAAAAAAAGGTTTCTTTATATCCTATCAGGCTTTCCTCTGATGCTGTTATTGTTTGCCGGATGCGCAAAAGAATACAGCTATGAAGGTGGACCTGTGGCCAACCTGACAGACACAACAAAGCCGGCTTTTGCAAAACCGTGGATATGTCCAGGCTGTATTGGAAAAGATACCTACATAGAATCACGATGGAGTTTTCATAATGACAGCTCATTTAACTGCGGGATTATTGATACAGCTATAGTGTCGCCGGAAAGAACCGGATTCACATTTTTTGGACCATCCTCCTGTTCGTTGGATTCGGGCATGGTCATTACTGTTTATCTTGAGTCGATTGTTTTGAACAGGGATCTGTATAATATTACCACCAACAAAGTTGCTTTTTATTATTATGATAATGTCGGTCAAACATTTACTTTGATTACGCGGCAGGATACACCCTTCTCCTTCACTATCGAAAGTTATATTCATCAGACAAGAATAGCAACCGGCACGTTCAGCGGTTTTGTATTCCGTGCAAATGGAATGATAACCAATTTGAGCTCCGGCAAGTTTAAAGTAAAACTTATTTAGTTTTTTATTATTTCAACAGCTTCTGTTACTAATTTTGTTCTTCACTTTTATCAATAACAATGTATGAAAAAAAATATTCACCATTTAGTCAGGCTACTATTCGTGATTGCATTTTCCTTACAAATAAGAACAGTAAATGCAGGATATAAACCAGGTAAAGAATTTTACCAGTTAACTGTATATCATTTTACTACTGCATCGCAGGAAAAAGTGCTGGATAACTACCTGGAAAAAGCTTTTCTCCCCGCCCTGCACCGTTTAGGTATCAAAAATATCGGAGTATTTAAAGCGTTAGCTAATGATACAACTGCAAATAAATTGCTTTATGTCTTTGTGCCAATGAAATCAATAGAAATGCTTAGAACAATCCGAACGAAACTTGATTACGATACAGCTTATCAATCAGCCGGAGCTGAATACATCAACGCTGTTTTCAAAGAGCCGCCTTATTCAAGAATGGAAATTATTTTAGCAGAGTCCTTTCCACTGGCTCCTCAGATGATTATACCACAATTACAATCTCCTAAAAAAGAACGGGTGTATGAACTACGCAGTTATGAAAGTGCTACCGAAAAAATATTTTCTAACAAAGTAAAAATGTTTAATGAAGGTGATGAAATCGGTTTATTCCGGCGGCTGAAATTCAATGCAACATTTTACAGCAGTGTAATTGCCGGGGCAGGAATGCCAAACCTGATGTATATGACCTGCTTTGAAAACATGGCTGACAGGAATCAGCACTGGAAAGATTTTGTTGCAGATCCTTACTGGAAAAAACTCTCATCATTACCGGAATACCAGGACAATGTTTCTCATATAGACATTATCTTTTTGCAACCAGCTGAATATTCTGATTTTTAAAACAGGGATTCAGAAAAATCTATTTGTCTCTTTCAACCGAGATCGTGCATTCGCCAATCAAGGCTGCAATAGCTCCGATGGCTGCGAAAACCGGCGCCAATACAACACCTACTACTCCAATAGTTAAAGGAAAGGACATCAGCTCCTTCCCTTCTTTGTCATGAATACTGATTTTTCTTACATTTCCTTCTTCTACCAATTCTTTTATTTTATGGAGCAGCTGTTCCCCTTTAATTGTAAAAGTTTCTTTAATATTTTCTTTATTTGTGTTTGTCATAAAATCTCCTTTTTATTTAATCTGTTCCCAAATTCGCATTTGATTACTTAAAAGTAAATGAGTGCAGTCAAATTATTTATTGAGACTGGTCATATTTTGAGCTTTTGGAAGTAATCAAGATAAAAAAACTTATGATGCCTTTTTTGTAAGTTTGATGAAAGTAAAAAATCATCAGTCTTATCGTTATCCTTTTTTCCCCATTCATGTCATTGACAGAAAACGGTTCTGTCAGAGATTCTTCTATCAACCTTCAATTGACAGATCGGCATCCCTCTTTGCAAAGTTGGAGGCAAAATTAAGCTTGTGATT
>JAHEZE010000131.1 GCA_023251235.1 Sphingobacteriales bacterium
TCACCATTTGTGTTATTGTTTCTTCACTTACAGCGCCAACTGTTGCTAAAGTTTCTGCAGATACATTCAATACTTTTTCTTTTACTTCATTGGCATAACTAACAATGCTTCCATTAAAGTATGCTGATGACCCCGGAATGGAAGTAATAAGGTGAGCAACATATCCACCGGTACAGCTTTCAGCAGTGGCCATTGTTTTGCCTTTTGCTTTCAGGATTTTTCCGATTACAATTTCCAATCCTTCATCCTCATCAGCCACCATAAATTCTTTTACCAGTTCTTTCAGGTTTTCAAAATAAGGCTGAAGTTTTTCTTCCACATTCTTTTTATCATCACCTTTTGCAGTCAGTCTTAATCTTACCATTCCATAGGATGGGAGATAAGCCAATTTTATATCTACAGGCAAGGCTTCTTCAAACTCATTAATTTTTTCAGCAATAAAACTTTCACCCTGTCCTGCAGTAAATACTGTTTTATGAACAATAGCCGGTAAAACAAATTCTTTTTGAAGACGTGGCAACACCTCATTAATCATTAGTCCTTTCATTTCGTTTGGCACACCGGGTAAAGAAATAAAAATTTTCTTCGGGGTATTAGTTTGATTCAATTCAGTAGTTAGGTTTGTAAGCCCCCCTTTAGGGGATGGGGGTTCGAACCACATTCCCGGCGCTGTGCCTCTTGCATTATGCAGCACTGTACATATATCGGGCACTTCGGCCTGTTTAAGATTTCTTTCCAGCATCGGTCTGTTCAACCTTGTGAAAATATCTTTTACATGATTCAGAACATTTTCATTCACGACCATTTTACCACCAAAGTACTTGCAGAGAAGTGGTTTTGTAATATCATCCGCTGTAGGTCCGAGCCCACCTGTGATGAGAATGATATCTGACTCTTTACTTTCCTGATCGAGTGCATTCCAGATATCATCATATACATCACCCACCGCCACTCTTCTTCTTACCCATATACCGATTTTATTCAGTTCCTGGCCTATAAAAGCACTATTGGTGTCAATCGTCTGACCGATTAATAATTCGTCTCCGATGGTAATAATACTTGCATTAACATTTTGCATATATAACAAAGGTAGGAGATGGTTAAATTTGATTTGTCAAATATTCAACAATCAACTAATAATATTCAATTCTCAATGAAACAACTAATTCTTGTTGCTGGTTGCTGGTTACTTGTATCCGGTTCTAATGCCCAGACAATAACTCCGAAATTGCAGAAAGTATTTTCAGCATTTGAAAAAGACAGCCAGCTAAAAAATGCGATCAGCTCCCTTTATGTCATTGATGCCAATACAAGACAGGTTGTCTTTGATAAAAACTCAAGAATCGGACTTGCGCCGGCATCTACGCAAAAAATAATAACCAGTGTTACGGCTTTTGAATTGTTGGGGAAAGAATATTCTTATAAGACATCAGTTTATTTAAATGGGACTTTAAAAAAAGATACTCTTCAAGGTGATTTAATAATAAAAGGTTCCGGCGACCCGACTTTTGGTTCATGGCGCTATTCGGATACCAAAAGAGAAAATTTGCTTGCGTCAATCGAAAAATTATTGGCAACTCCAAAAATAAAATTCATAACAGGTGATTGTATTCTTGATGAACGTTCATTTGATACTAATACAATACCAGATGGTTGGATCTGGCAGGATATTGGCAATTATTATGGTGCAGGCGCCGGAGCTTTTAACTGGAATGAAAACCAATATGATCTTATTTTAAAACCAGGAGTTAAAGAAAATGATGAAGTACAGATTATTAAAACGGAGCCAGGGCAACAATTATATTCTCTTATAAATGAACTTAAAACTGGTCACAAAGGGAGCGGGGATAACGGATTCATCTACGTAGCACCTTATACAGTCAACGGATTTGTAAGGGGTACAATTCCCCTGGGGCAAAAAGAATTTTCAATTTCAGGATCTATGCCTATGCCTTCATTACAGTTTTTAGATGAACTTCAGAAGAAGTTTGATGAATCACATTTAGAAATTGGAGGGAAATTTACAACCAGTTTTGAATATAATTTGAATAAAAGATTACTTCATTATGGCAATGTCCCTCTTGGTTCATTTATTTCTCCTACACTGGATTCAATTATTTACTGGTTCAATAAAAAAAGTATAAATCTATATGGTGAAGCATTAATAAAAACTTTTGCGTTCGAAAAAAAAGGAATTGGTTCAACGGATAGCGGCGTTGCTATTGTCCGGGATTTCTGGAAACAAAAAGGGCTTGATCCTGATGAGATCAGTATTGTGGATGGTTCCGGTCTTTCCCCATTGAACCGCATTACCACACATTCCCAGGTAGAAATATTAAAGTATGCTAAAACTAAAGACTGGTTTCCTTACTTCTTTAATTCCTTACCGGAATACAACGGCATGGTAATGAAAAGCGGTACCATCCGTGGTGTAAAAGGGTTCTGTGGTTATCAGAAAGCAAAGAATGGCAAAGAGTATATTTTTTCTTTCCTGGTGAATAATTATAATGGGTCGCCGGATGCGTTGATAAAGAAGATGTATAATGTGCTGGATTCTCTCAAATAGATAGGTATTGTTTTCATAACAAATAATAATGTAAATACATTTACAGTCTAATTTTAACTTCAAACAAAGAACCTCAAACTTCAAACTAAATTTATGCCAGATCAAAATTTCAAAAATCATGGACGCTACATTTTCCTCTGGCATATTATTACAGCACTAGCTATAATTTTTGCACTCGTTGGCAGTATTATCACTTTTATTCATTCTGACGGGAATCTGAGACATGCTTCCATAATGCTGATCATTATTTCGCTGATAACAGGAAGTTTATTTTGGTATGCCCGTGCATTTGCATTAAGGGCTCAGGACAGAGCTATCCGTGCAGAAGAAAATTTGAGACACTTTATTTTATCAGGGAAGCCGCTTGACAGTCGTCTCCGGCTGTCGCAGATCATTGCACTTCGTTTTGCATCTGACGCAGAATTTATTGCTCTTGCAAAAAAGGCGGCGGAAGAAAACCTTGGAAGTAAGGAAATCAAACAATCCATTACAAACTGGAAAGCTGATTACAACAGAGTTTAAAAAAAGTCAAAGGGGTTTTTAATAAAAAAAGGTGCGGCAAAACAACCAACCCAGACTAATAAAATCAGAAACTTCCCTTTCCAGGAAAGATCCTGGATAAGACTTCTTTGTAACAAACCCTGTATCAAAATAATTACCTGGTCTTCTTTTGAGGAAATTTCAAAAGGAGGTGATGGATTTACATCTTTCAGTTGGGAGTAATACTTTATAATCACATTTCTGATTTTCCAGTATTCTTCGGCACTTAGTTCTTCATACGTTTTCATCAGGTCAATACCTTCAGCCTCTATTTTTCTGACAATACGTTCATGTTGTATATCTCCGATCATCCGGCTGATCATCATAAAAGGAAAAATCAATAAAGGATATAAACCGGAGTTGAAAGCTATCCAACTCATCAAACCAGCGGAGATAATTACAAAAATTTTTCCCAGGATATTATTATCGTCCAGAAAAAGACGGTGCAGCAACTGACCCCCATCGAGGGGGTAGACAGGTAATAAATTGAAAATATTCAGGAAGATTAGTATCCAGGCAATCTGTTCAATAAAACTGATACCCGTTTTTATATAAATAAAATGAAGTATAAAACCAGTAATTATTCCGGGAACAGGACCAGCGAGTAAAATGACGGTAGACTGTGTTTGTGAAACTTCCTGTTTTTTACCGGAAACATAGGCTCCCATCAGTGGGATAAAAAATATTCCCAGGTCCTGGTAGTTATAAATTTTCATTGCTAAAAAATGTCCGAGTTCATGAAAGATAACCACGGCTGTAAGCACAAACACCAGCGTCCAGTTTTGTTTAAAAAAGAAAAAACCGATAACGATAAACAGGGCAAGGCTTCCTAAGGATTTAAGCAATACATTGGTCTTGCTTTTTGTTTCTTCCAGCTCAGGTTTTGGAAGATCGCCGGTAATGTCATCAGGAAGTGGGTTAAGAGAATCCATTAGGTAAACTTAGTTAAAATATTTTTCCAGTTTTTTTCTTAAATGCTCCGGCATAACGGTTCTTTTCATTCCATTTTTTTCCATAAAATATAAAATAATTTTACCGGCACAAAGAAGCTCATTCTGTTCATTAAAAATTTCATGATGAAATTCTATTTTATGATGAACCGGAATTTCTTTTAATACAGTTTTAATGGTAAGTAAATCGTCGTACAAAGCGGGGCGGAGATAGCGGACATGAACATCCACTACCGGCATGGCTATTCCCATTTTTTCCATTTCAGCATAGGTGAACCCCATTTGACGTATGGATTCCGCCCTTGCTACTTCAAAGTAAAGAAAGTAGTTCCCATGATAAACAATTCCCATTTGGTCGGTTTCGGCATAGCGGACTCTGACTTTAGTTTCTGAAGTAAACATGTGAAAACGTATTGATATTATTTAATTGGAAATAGATTATGGGTGATCGCAAAAGTAATTATCAGTTGTCCATCGTCCAATTATCGATTGCCAATTCATAAAAGATTTGTTAAAGCTACCCCTGGCATCCACTTTTCCACACTTGTTTGGAATGATGTTTGGCATAGGTAGAAATAATTTGAATCTTTACAACGTTAAGTCACCATCGGTTTAAAGGACATATCATGAAGCATCGAAGCATTATTCTATTCATCGCAATTTTTTCTATTTCTACCCTCCACGCACAACAAACCCGCATTTACACAGATCCCCAGGAAAAATATAAAGAGGCCAGGGATTATTTTCAAAAAGAACAATTCAGCCTGGCATATCCGTTGTTTAAAGAGTTACAGCAGTCATTGCATGAAAGCACCCGTGCCAATGAAGCCATTCTGACTCAGGAAATAAATTATTACACAATAGTATGTGCGTTGAAGCAAAATGAGGGAAGGGCAGAAGAAAAAGCAATAGAATATATTGAACTGGAAAAGAATAATACCCGGGTGCAGCAGATGAGCTTTCACCTTGGTGAATATTATTTTCGTCAGCAGAGATTTGCCGATGCTGCCCAACAGTATGAGGCTACGAATATTGCCAACCTCAGCAACCAGGAAATTGCTGACATGAAATTTCACCAGGGTTATTCTTATTTTACTTTACAGCGTTTTGCTCAGGCAAAGCCATTATTCAATACCATCAGGAACTTGAAAGATGATCCTAATTATATTGATGCAAATTATTATTATGGTTTCCTTGCTTTTCGTGACAGGAATTACGGCGATGCATTGGAAAGCTTTAAAGTAGTTGAAAACGAGAAGACATATGCCTCCATCGTTCCATTTTATATAGCACAGATTTATTATATACAAAACCGGAAAGACGAAGCGATTAAATATGCTGAAGCAAAAATAAAAGGGGGAAATGCACAATATTATGATCTTGAAATGAAACAAATGCTCGGGCATGGTTATTTTGAAAGAAAAGAATATGCAAAAGCATTGCCTTACCTGGAAGAGTATGTAAAGCGTACTGAAAAAGTAACCCGTGAAAATCTTTATGAACTTTCTTACAGTTATTACCAGGCAGCTCAATTTAGAAAAGCCATTGATGGTTTTAAACAATTGGGTGGAAAAGAAGATTCACTCAGCCAGCATTCCATGTATTTGCTTGGAGATTCTTACCTGAAAGTGGGAGAAAAGGCCAATGCAAGAAATGCATTTCTTTTTTGCGGTTCCAACAGCAGCAATCGGACTCAGAAAGAAATTTCTAAATACCAGTATGCAAAACTTTCTTATGAGTTAGGTTACCAGGATGAGGCTTTAAACAGTTTAAGCTCCTTTCTTGCTGATTATCCTAATTCTGTTTATAACACCGAAGCAAAGGATTTACTTGTTTCAGTTCTGGCAAATACAAATAACTATAAAGATGCTTTGGCATTACTGGAAAGTTTATCTTCTCCATCGGCTAATTCAAAAAAAGCATATCCGAGAATTTTATTTGGCCGTGCGACAGAATTAATCAATGATGGAAGAATGGCTGATGCCGATGCCTTATTAGACAAAGCTTTGAGAGATCCAAACAATGCTTCAGTTCTTCCATTGGTAAATTACTGGAAAGGAGAAATTGCTTACCGGGGTAATAAACTTGATAATGCAATAAAATATTATAATGCTTACCTGGATGCCGGCGCCCCAGCTGGTGGAGAAGCCAATCTGACAACCATCCGTTACAATCTTGGGTACTGTTACCTGCGAAAAGAAAACTATCCTGCCGCCCAGAAATTTTTTGAACAAGTAGGAATAAACCCGGTACTTAATTCCGATGCTTTAACGCAAGACGCCTATATACGCAGCGCAGATTGTTATTATATGAGTAAGGATTATAACAAAGCAAAATCAATGTATGATAATGTAATAAAGCTTTCCTGGCCAGCAGAAGATTATGCCACTTTTCAGAATGCAATGATAGCGGGAATAAAAAGCCCGGCGGATAAGATAAGTTTTATGAATACCATGATCAGAAAGTTCCCAACCTCCAATCTGATTGGTGATGCAAACATGGAAATTGCAAATACTTATCTCGCGGATGAGCAATTCAGGGAAGCGCTACCTTTTTTGAGCAGTGTATTGAAGCTTTCCATAAACAACAGCTTAAAACCACAGGCTAATCTGAAGATGGGCATTGCCTATTATAATCTTAATAACAGCAGAGAAGCATTGAACCAATATAAGAACGTAGTGAATCAATATCCCAATTCCCCCGAAGCCGAAGATGCTTTGGATAATATTAAAAGTATTTATGTGGAAGATGGAAAGCCGGATGAGTACGCCAATTATATGAGGCAACTGGGAAGGCCACTGGATGTCAGCACAGAAGATTCACTTTCATGGGCCGTGGCTATATCACAATATGAAAATGGTAATTCTACTGCTGCGCTGAATGCTTTCAATAATTATGTCCAACGTTTTCCGAACGGTACCTATTCACTGGATGCAAATTATTATAGAGGCGAAATTTATTATGAAAGAAAAGACTGGACAAATTCTTTAAGTGGTTATGAAGAAGTGGCACAACGGGCTCCCAATAAATTTGCAGAGAAAGCAATATTACAGACAGCAAGAATTTATTTCTTTGAAATGAAAAACTATGCGAAGGCCGAAACCTATTATG
>JAHEZE010000132.1 GCA_023251235.1 Sphingobacteriales bacterium
ACGATGTGGATAATACATCCGGAGCGGGAAGTTATTTTGCTTTATGCGGTAATGGAAATTTTGGAATAGGCACTGCAGCGCCGGGAGCAAAACTGCATGTAGCAGGTAATATTCTTGCCAGCGGTACTATCACTCCATCTGATGTTCGTTATAAAAAAGATATCCGTCCATTGAAAGATGCGTTGAAAAAAGTAATGGCTCTTTCCGGTTACTATTACTCCCTGCGGAAAGATGAATTTCCCGATATGCAGTTTGACTCCGGCCCTCAGCTCGGTCTTATTGCACAAGATGTAGAAAAGGTGCTGCCACAGATTGTTTATACAACACAGAATGGGTATAAAGGTGTTGACTATACAAAAATAGTTCCACTGCTCATTGAAGGAATGAAAGAACAGCAAAAGCAAATTGATGAACTGAAAAAAATGGTGGATGCATTGATCAGGAGATGATCATCTATAACTTTTGTTCTATTGCCCCGCATTGGCCCGTCTTCTAACTTCAGGACGGGCTATTTATTTATTTTTTAAAAAATTTACAATCATGAAAAAGTATTTATTTCTGCTGGTAGTTATTGCTGGTGCAGAAACCCTCTATTCACAATCCATACTTGCCTGGTCTCAAACAATTGACAGCAACTTACTTTATTCTGCAACAGGAAATGTTCCTTCCACTGCCGGAAATATTCCCGTTAGTGGACCAGGCCGCCGCATGATGTGGTATGCTGATAAAGCTGCATTCAGGGTAGGCTATGTTGCAGGAAGTAATTGGGATAAAGATTTAATAGGTAAATTCTCATTTGCCTCCGGTTATGATACAAAAGCAAGTGGCGATAACTCAACGGCCATAGGTCTTATGGCTTTGGCAAATGGTGTAAGTTCAACCGCCATAGGAAATATGTTAACTGCAAGTGGAGCAAACTCGGTAGCAATAGGTAATTCGTCATTATCCAGTGGCGCTGGCTCAACAGCAATCGGTGTTAATACCACAGCGAGTGGCACCAACTCAATTGCAATTGGTGTAAACACTACGGCCAGTGGCGCCAATTCTACGGCATTGGGCTGCTATGTTAATACGGATGGAAAGAGCGGCTCATTTCTTATTGGTGATTACAATTCTACCGGGACCATCACCACCCCAGACAGGGCCAATCAAATGGTAATGCGATTTAGTCAAGGTTATAAGTTTCTTACTGACAATACAAATGTTATTATGGCAATAAGCCCGCAGGCTGTAAACATTGGCAAAAATCTTTGGACAGGCGGTAATACAGATATCACAGGTAATTTAGGTATTCAAGGCAATACATATACGATGGGTAATGTGGGCATTGGCATGGGAAATCCCAGTGCAAAATTTTCATTGGCAACAAATGGTGAAGAACTTGCCGGAACTGTTCCCAGTAAGATATTTAAAACTTATTCAGGTGTTCTTGGCACCAGTGCTGGTTCTGAAATAAAATTGGCAAACTTCGGTTTTAAATCAGGTAACTGGACCTCACTTGGAATTGGTGCCTATCGTTATAACGGAGCTGACGGCTGGCAAAATGCTTCAATCGTGTTTGCCTACGATGTGGATAATACATCCGGAGCGGGAAGTTATTTTGCTTTATGTGGTAATGGAAATTTTGGAATAGGCACTGTAGCGCCGGGGGCAAAACTGCATGTGGCAGGTAATATTCTTGCCAGCGGTACCATCACTCCATCTGATATCCGTTATAAAACAGACATCAGGCCAATGAAAGAGGCACTTAAAAAAATAATGAGTCTCTCTGGCTATTATTATTCATTTAAAAAGAATGAATTTCCCGATATGAACTTTGATTCAAAAGTTCAATGTGGAGTTATTGCACAAGATGTTGAAAAAGTTTTGCCTGAAGTTGTATATACACTGCAAAACGGATACAAAGCCGTTGACTATTCAAAAATGATCCCACTCCTGATTGAAGGCATGAAAGAACAGCAAGAGATGATAGATAGGCAACAAAAGCAAATTGACGAATTGCAAAGAATAGTGGTTGCACTAACCAGAAGATGATCTTCCATAACTTTTGTTCTATTGTTCCGCATTAGCCCGTCTTCTAACTTCAGGATGGGCTATTTATTTATTTCTGATATATCACCTCATTACTTTTAAAAAAAACTTACCGTCATGAAAAAGATATTTTTTCTCTTCTGCCTTCTTGGTTTTGCAATTATAACAAATGCGCAGTTAAAAGGCGTAATAGACCGCATAAAAAACAGGGCTAAAGACAAATCCAACCAAAAAGTGAATACCACTGCAGATAATACGGTAGATACTGCTTTCAGCAAAACGGAAAAAACTGTAAAGGATGCAGCAAAAGATATAACAAAAAAAGACACTACAAAGAATTCATCCGCTAACCAACCCGCCGATAATAACGGGTTATCCAATAGCAATTCGAACAACACTCCTTCCATAAAAGCCTACAGTAAATATGACTTTGTGCCGGGTGAAAAAATCCTTTGGTACGAAGATTTTTCCCAGGATGCCGTCGGCGATTTTCCTGACAAATGGAATACGAATTCTTCCGGCGAAGTAGTGACATTGGATAAATTACCGGGTCACTGGTTCATGCTGACTAAAAAGGGGATTTTTATGCCTGAGTTCATTGACTCATTCCCCGAAAATTTTACTATGGAATTCGATCTTACTTGTGATAACCTGGTAGGTTCCTGGGGACTTCATACCAGTTTTGTAGAATTGGTCAACAAGGACAAAATGGAGGAATGGCAGAGTGCTAATAACCGGTTATCTTTTCATTTTTTACCCGGAGGAGATGGTAATGGATTTACCGAAATGGACAGAAGAAAGAATGGTGAAGGTGAAGCTGCTAACCGAAATGATACAAAGCAGTTTGCTGATATTTCCAAACCTGTGCATGTAGCGTTTTGGCGGCAGAAGGAAAGAATGCGGGTATATCTTAATGAAGAAAAAGCATGGGATGTTCCCAAAGCCATTCTTCCTGAAGCCAAACTCAATTCACTTATTTTCTGGGTGCAGTTAACAGATGATAAATCACATTTTATAATGAGTAATCTGCGGGTGGCAACGGGTGCACCGGATACCCGCAATAAAATACTTACTCAAAATAAATGGGTGACACATGGAATTTTATTTGACGTAAACAGCGACAATATAAAACCGGAATCTTATGGCACGTTGAAAGAAATGGCAAATGTGCTTAAAGAAAACCCTGATCTGAAAGTAAAAATAGTTGGACATACTGATGCAGATGGTAAAGATGATGCTAATCTTGATCTCTCCAAACGCAGGGCAGCTTCAGTGAAGGTTGCATTGGCAAAAGAATTCGGTATTGATGAAAGCCGGATGGAAACAGATGGTAAAGGAGAGAGTGAACCAATAGATAAAAATGATACTCCCGCTGGTAAAGCGAATAACAGGAGAGTGGAATTTATAAAGATATAATCATTCAAAAGATAATTTATGCGAATTATTATTTTATTGTTGATACTATGTTGGATTGGGCAGCCCATGATATCTAATGCACAGAATCCACAAGAAGAGATAAAACAGGCGGTTAATGATCTAAAAAAAGAAATTGCTGACAAAGAAAAAGAAATTGCAGAAGCCAAGAAAAATCAAGAAGATTCTGAAACGATAAAGGCTCTGGAAGATGATCTGGCCCAATTAAAGCAGCAATTATCTTTGATGGAAAAGGCAACTAAGACTATTGCTACCATTCCATCATCAATGATGAATAAAGCAGCAGATCTGTTTAACTCCGAAAATGCCAATGGATCCAGCATCATCCCGGCAAAAAAAACTGCTCTTCTTAATGCACTGCCCAAAAGAACTCTTACTGAACAGGAACTCATTGCATTTCTTGTTGCTTTTTACAATGAACTGAAACAAAAATTGCCACCTGATTTAGTTAGGGCTGTATTAGAAATAATTGCGCAGTTCAAATCCAATTATGACAAAATAGCCTTGACAGGAGTAGCCGCATGGTATAACCATGCTCCGTCAGAATCCGTTCTCTTGTTAACCTATGCCGCATCAAAGTCTCCGGACGATAATACGCTTAACAATTGTGGAGCCATTCTTAATCTTTATGGAAGACCAGAAAAAGCTTTACCAGTTCTGAAATATGTATTACCACATGAGCCGAACAATTGCACGTTACTGAATAATATTGGGCAGGCCTTTGCGGCACTTGGCGAAAAAGATTCTGCTATGTTTTATTTTGCACTCGTTCTAAAGTTTTGCAGCAAACATCCGGAAGCTAATGCTACGGCTGCTTATATCGCTTATTCAAATGGAAATACTGCTCTGGCAGCAAATTATATGGAGCAATCTCTTGCAGGAGCTTATAGCGAAGAACATATGGATTTCTATAAAAATATCCGTGCAAATGCAAAACCTCTGATTGATCCCGAAATCAATCTGACTAACAAAAATTATTTTATCCCAAATGGTTTTACTCCGGCACCCAATTGCAAGAATTGGGATGATTGTGAAATAGTAACAGCCAAACAGGAAGCTACCAAAAAAATATATGAGGCACTGCGAGAGAAGTATTCAAATATTGTAATTGAAAATAGTTTCCCGAACATAATGAAAACACATCAGGATTCTTTGGATTTTGAAAGTGGCAAGAACTGGAAGCCAGGCCCATTTGCAAAGAAAGCACAGTATCTAAAAGAAGTAATATCGGCTGCTTATACAGAGGCCAGGCAAAAAGCAGGTTTTGAACTGATTGAGAGAACTAACCGAATAACTAAAAATGTAGCCCAGGAACAGAAAGCACTTGATGAGGGGTTTGAACCACAGTTCAAAGCCTGCGAGGGCGTCGGGGGAAATTGCCTGGAAAAAGTCATATATAAGTATTGTTTAGGGAAAAAGGCGTTAGATAATAAATATTTTTTAGAATTAACTGATGCTTCCCAGAGTTTCGAAAGCGTATGGTATTCCAAAGATGTGAAGTATTATAACAATCTTGTATTCCTCACCTCCTTTACCGCCCCGAATAAGCATGTACTCAATGCAGAATGCGCTACGTATACTAATTTCTTGCTTGACGAGATTCGTGTCTATACACTGAGTGAATGTAATCCGGCAGGTAAGCCAAATTGTATAGAGCCACCTCCTGCAGTGCCGGAAGTATTATCACTTCCTGAATTTGGGGTTGAGGATTGTCCTGTCAATATAAGAATTCCTTTTATAGTAGGACATGTAAGTCTCAACTGTGAAAGATTCGAGTTTGAGGCAGGCGAAGGGGTCGTTTTCAAGTACGAAAGAAATTTTAAGGAACATGAATCATCCTTTGCAATCGGAACCGGTATAGAAGCGGAAATACCGGGAATAGACGGATCTGCAACAGCAACTGTCGGGTTCAAATTTGATTCAAATAATGAGACAACCGATGTGTTTGGCGCTGCTAAAGCCGATGTAAATGTATTAGGATGGGGCACCTCAGTAATAAGTGGAGGAGCCAAAATAGGTATTAGCTCAGGATTTAGCTCATCTTTTACAGTCATGGGAAAATGAAAAACTGAAGGCAATGATTGATAAATAAATGCTTCAACTATGAAAAAGCAAATCATTCTTCTTATCCTCCTGACCATTAATTTCCCATCCTGGTGTCAGAAGGAATTTACATCCACAGTTCTCTGCAGCGACTCATTGTTGATGAGTATAAAAGGGCAGTATGAAAAAATTAACGATGTTATATTTAAAGAGGTTGCATCTGTTCTTCCAAAAGCACAGCAACCGGAAGCCTTGCGTAGAATGGACGCTATGCATCAAATGTTGCTCGAGGCTTTCCCCGAACCCAAAGGCCTTGTTGGCTATTGGCACCGATATATGAATAATTACCTGTTTGCACCAAACCTGGATAATAAAAAAGGAATTCCTGTTTGTAATTATCGTTATTCTTGTTGGTACGGACAATATAAATGCCTGCAGGACTATCCAAAACAAGTGGCCTTTACAAAAGAAACTAACTCCAGTTTAGACGTAGATGTTAATGGTTTATCCCTTCCAAATTCAACAGACGCACCTGCACCGGACACTATATTAATAAACGGGGAAAGAATGTATTTGATGTATAACAAGATAGGAAGCTGGAAAGGTCATGATTTATATGGTGAAGGAAATTTCAGGATGGTTATCCTGCACCGCAACGGAGAAATGCCATTTTTACCTGTCACCAGGAAACAATACCTCGATTATGCTTTGAATATTATTAATAAGTTTTATGATGATATGATAAAGGATGAGCAATTACTCCCTGCAGAATCAGGAAAAGAAACGATCAGGAATACACAAGAAATGAAAAATAAAGCCATTAAGAAATATAAACAGGAATTAGAGAATAGCCGAGACAATAACCTGCTTGATTTGCCGGCTCTTGTTATCGATACACAAATACCCGTGACAGGGGGTACTCCGTATTTTTCTACTGATTCGGATGGCGGAAGAATGCTTGTCACCATAAACGCTGCTTATATGAAAAAAAAACAGCCGAAATATATACCCCAGGTTATAGAAATTTTTTGGAAATGGCTAAGCGATGCCCCTAAGTTTGGCGGTGCACAAGGTGAATATTTCAGGAAAATGCTCGAAGCAAATTTCCCAATAGAAAAACTGCAGGCAATGATTGATAAATAAAATATTCAAAAATGAAAAAACAAATCATTATCCTACTACTTATCCTTACAACTGCATCGTATTTATGTGCGCAAAATGCGCCATGCAATGATGATGTCATCATGAATACAAAAGGCAAATGGATGAGGCCCAAAGCCAATCCGTATATTCCTTCTGATAAAACAAATTTTACTAAACCACAGCAACTTGCCATTGCTGCAAGGATGGAAGAAATGTACAAAATGATGCTTAAAGCTGTTCTCACACCCATGGGTCTTGACGCAGAATGGCATTACAGAAATGATGATGGCAGGTTTGCAAGTATAGTGAAATACATCACCACTCCGGACGGAAGTGTACAAA
>JAHEZE010000049.1:0-18795 GCA_023251235.1 Sphingobacteriales bacterium
TTATGAAAGTCGCCATGTATATTAGAAATATCTTCCCAGGTATTGCCTCCATCCGTGGACTTCAGTGCCTGGGCACTCATTACATAAACTGTATTTTCATTTAATGGATCGGGAAAAACTTTGATATAATACCATGCCCTTTGAGTCAACCGGTGATCACTGGAAACATGTGACCAGCTTTTTCCTGCATCACCCGAAACATACATACCCTGTGCTTCATTTGTAAAATCACTTTCAATCAATGCATATATTTTTTCAGAATTGGAACGACAAACCGCAATAGACATCTTACCCATTTCTTTTGGCAAACCCTCCTGCATCTTTTCCCAATGATCTCCTCCATCAGTTGATTTATACAAACCGCTGCCCGGGCCTCCGCTGATTACCTGCCATGGCAAACGCCCATGCTCCCACATGGAGGCATACAATATTGCCGGGTTGTTCATATCCATTGAAAGATCGGTGCAACCTGTTTTATCATTTATGTATAAAACATTTTTCCAGGTAACACCTCCATCAGTTGATTTATATATACCACGTTGCTCCGATTTACCATATAATGCTCCCTGCGCTGCAACAAAAACAATATTCGGGTCTTTCGGATGTATCACTATCCGGGCAATATGTTGTGTAAGATCCAGCCCCCGTCCGACCGGGTCATCCGGGCGGGCCATTTTTCTCCAGGTTTTTCCTGCATCCGTTGATTTATATACTCCATCCCCGTAACTGGTCATTACATTACGTACCGCATGTTCGCCCATGCCTGCATACACAACATTTGGATCACTCTCTGCCACAGCCACGGCGCCCACTGAACCGGTTTTAAAATATCCGTCAGAAACATTTGACCAGGTAATTCCCATGTCGTCGGTTTTCCATAAACCACCACCGGTAGTACCCATATAATAAGTATCGGGATTCCCAACCACACCCGTAGCGGTTACTGAACGTCCGCCCCGGAACGGGCCAATGCATCTCCATTTTAAAGGTTTAAAATAGGTATTGAGGTCATTACCTGTTGTATCAGTTTTTGTTTGTGCACCCGAGCCAATAAAAACAGAAATGAAAATGAATGAAAGCAGAATTTGTTTTCTCATTGATTAATTATTTACACTGGAAATATAAATCTTATTTGTAAAATAAAGTGAAGAACTCTACAAACTATTTTTTTTCTATATCCAAAAAAAAATTAGTTTAGGGCAATGAGTAATGAGAGGCAAATACTCCGCATGGCATCCGGAAGACTGGAAGCTCTTGGTGATGGTATCTTCAGTGTTGCTATGACTGTTTTAGTAATTGAGCTTGCATTGCCTGTTGTAAAAGGTGATAACTGGAGTGATTTTCTCAATGCACTAAAACATTCATGGAATGGATTTCTTTGTTACATGATAAGTTTTGTAGTTCTCGGTATCATGTGGTTTGGACACCGGATGATGTTTGAATACATTGGCCGTACTAACCGTTATTTTATTTTCCTGGGAGTATTATTTTATATGGTGGTATGCCTGGTGCCCTTCAGCACACGTTTTTTGGCAGAAGACACGTTGAAATGGTACGCTATTCTTGCTTATGGAGTAAATCTCAGTCTTTGCAATCTTACTTTATATGCACAATGGTTGTATGGCATTAACAGGGCTACACTGATGGAAAGGGAACTGCCGGATGAAGTAAAAAAAGAAGCGAAATTATTATTTCTTCTTTCCCCCGCAGTATATACAATCGCTATCATCTTTTCTTTTTTTGTGCCGCTGGTAAGTATTATCATATTTGTAATTACCCCGATTGTTTATCTTATTCCCAATAAACTTGATAAACATCTTCCCTGATGACTGATACCGGTACTTTCCGTTGTGGAAGCACCCGTACGGTGTTGTGGGGCAACGAAATCTGTACCCCATCATAAAAGCTGAAATATTTGACTATGGATATTAAAAATTGATATAATTTTAAGACATGTTTTGAAATCCTTTTTTTGCTGTATTCAATTTTCACTTCTAAAATTTCTGATATGAAAAAGAACCTTTTAAAAAAAATTGTGAGCATCTTCTTCCCTTTTTTACTATTCATCACTCTTGTATCATTCAATTACAAAAAAGTTGAAGGCAAGACTGTTACCGGAGAAATACTGGATATGAAATGTTATATGACTTCCGGTGCACATGGTGAGGACCACAAAGACTGTGCGGCTTCCTGTGTTAAAGGCGGCGCACCAATGGGTATTCTTGCAGATGATGGGAAAGTTTACCTGCTGATTGAAGGTAAAGATTCAGGCGCTTTTGAAGAAACAAAAAAACATGCAGGAGAAATGGTAATCCTTACTGGAACCCTTTCTGAAAAAAATGGTGTACAGGCATTAATTGTTACTGAGGTAAAACCCAAAAAGTAAATAGGCTTCATTTGCTGAAATTTATTTTTAAAGGCATTATAAAGCTGACTTATTCGCTTCCGTAATGTCTCTCCAATGGCTTTATGCGTTTACTGATGTTACTGTAGTATCAGATATCGGATAATTTTTTTTCTATACCGCAGTTAGTGTACTGAGCTTGCCTGTCCGAAGGAGGGAAGCTTTTTTTACTTAATACTATGAACTGAGGGAAAAAAGAGAATTAATTTCCGGCGTTTAAGACTCCGGCGGGTGTAAAATTTACTTCAATATCTTATTAAATTTTTCCAGCTCAGAAATTTCATTGTGAGTGATGGGTTCATTATTATCGTATTTAGCTTTTAAGAACAACACTCTTTTATGCTGCGGGTATTTGGCTAAAATATTTTCAATGAGTTTTCCTGAGGTTTCATCTTTGCTATAGAGAGGAGTATTTGCCGGTAAAGCAGATTTATATCTTGAAGGCATTTTTAAAATCACTGCTTCTAATGTGGCGAGTTTTTGCGGGGCAATGGCTTTTGCTTTACTTGCTTTGTCATACAGACCCTGCAATTGTTTTTTACTCAGCCCGCCTCTTTCCTGGTATTGAAAAGTGAGGCTTTTAATAAAATTGGAATCAGGATAGGCAGCAGATGCTGCTTCCAGTATGTCCATAATAACATCCACATCAATTTTTTTACGTTGCATGAGTTTATTTAATGAATCAAAGTAAGGAAAAAATTCTTTTCCAAATTAAATGTTAAATGATTTACACTTTATTGCAAGGAGTCATGATGAAGCAATTTGTCAAATGAATAAAGACTAAAGTGTTTTTGAATAAGGTTGAGAAGCAACAAATCAAAAACATTCAAATAGTTAAAATGCTTTAATTTTATAGAAGGGAAAAGTGTTTTATTAAAAATAAAAAAGAACAATTAGTATTAGTTATTTTTTGCAGCTTAACCAGATTCTTTTCAGAAAATGAAATTAAAAGAAAAATAAATTTGATATGAAAAGCATGATACGATTTACAAAAGAGATTCTTTGTTCAGCAATTTTAATATCCGCTGTCTTTTCAACTAATGCCCAGGTGGATTCAGCAAAAAACCTCCCCAACTTTCTCCTGCCTGAGTTTACAAAATGTATCATCAAGTTTAAAACTGGTAATACCCAAACTGCCGTGATTAATTATAATGTTGTTGATCAGGAAATAGTTTTTATGCAGCAAGATAATTATATGGTTTTGGATAATCCACAACTGATCGATACTGTTTATGTAGATAACAGGAGACTTATACCAGTCAAAAATGCATTTTATGAAGTGGTCTTAACCGGACCTGTTTCACTATTTATACAGCATAAAAGCAACGTGGAGCAAGCTGGAACTCCAACAGGTTACGGTGTTACATCTAAGACATCGAATTCTTTATATGTCAAGCAGGTTTATGGCCCCAGGGGTTACGTTAACCTTAATATTCCTGATGGTTTAGTAATAACGGATGATACTAAATTTTGGATTAGCAGAGATAATTCGATGGAAAAATTTTCGACTAAACGTCAGTTTTTAAAAATTTTTAAGAATAAAGAAAAAGAATTAAATCAATTCATTGACAGTAACAGTATTGATTTCAATAAAACTGACGACATCATCAAACTCTGTAATTTTTGTAAGGAATTATTAAAATAAATATCAAATCATTCATTTAAATACTAAAGCCAGTAGTAATATCTATCAGCTATTTTCAAAATTACTTCAACCTTTCACTAATATCCAATCCGTTTGCTTTAGCAGTCTCTTGTGCGATTGAATAGCCGGCGTCAGCATGTCTGATCACACCCATTCCCGGGTCATTACGCAATACTCTTTTCAAACGTTGCCCGGCATCATCAGTGCCATCAGCTACAATCACCATTCCTGCATGTATGCTATAACCCATGCCTACACCACCACCATGATGCAGGCTTACCCAACTGGCGCCAGCTGCAGTATTTACCAATGCATTTAATATTGGCCAGTCGGCTACGGCATCGCTACCATCAAGCATAGCTTCGGTCTCCCTGTTTGGAGAGGCCACACTTCCCGTATCTAAATGATCCCGGCCAATTACAATCGGCGCTTTTACTTTTCCTGTTCTTACTAATTCATTAAAGGCAAGCCCAGCCTTTTCTCTTTCACCCTGCCCTAACCAACATATTCGTGCCGGCAATCCCTGGAATGCAATTTTTTCTTTAGCCATCTTCATCCAACGAAGCATGCCTTTGTTTTTTGGAAACATATTTATGATGAGTTCGTCTGTAACAGCAATATCATTCGGGTCTCCACTCAAAGCAGCCCAACGGAATGGGCCTTTTCCTTCACAAAATAATGGCCTGACATAGGCAGGAACAAATCCCGGAAATTCAAAACATCTGCCCGGTTTATAATCAGGAACAGCGGTTTTGGAATCAGGATGTTGATCTTCATATTCCTTTGCACGGGCCCTTATATTATTTCCGTAATCAAAAGTGATGGCGCCTTTATCCATGAGTTGAAGCATGAGTTGTACATGAAGAAACATGCTTTCATAACTGAGTTCAAGATAATGTTCAGGGTTTTGTTCTCTCAGTACATTTGCTTGTTCGTTAGTTAATGTGTGTGGTACATAACCAATCAGGGGATCGTGTGCAGATGTTTGGTCAGTAAGTGTATCGGGAATAATCTTTCTTTCAATTAATCTTTTTAATAAATGAACCGCATTGCAAAGAACGCCGATGCTATTCCCTACTCCTTCTGTCTTATACTTTATTGCTGCATCTATTGCTTCGTCAATATTCGTATACTTTTCGTCTAAGTATCTTGTTTCAATTCTTTTATCTATTCTCCATTCTTCTACTTCGGCAATTAATGCTACACCTTCGTTCATGGTGATGGCTAATGGTTGTGCTCCGCCCATTCCTCCTAATCCTGCCGTTACATTTAAAGTTCCTTTCAATGAGCCACCGAAATGTTTGTCGGCTGCAGCAGCATAAGTTTCATAGGTACCCTGAACAATTCCCTGGCTGCCGATGTATATCCAGCTGCCGGCAGTCATTTGACCATACATCATGAGGCCTTTCTTTTCGAGCTCATCAAAATGTTTCCAGTTGGCCCAGTTGGGCACCAGTTGACTGTTGCTTATTAAAACTCTTGGTGCATCCGTATGGGTTTTTAAAATACCTACCGGTTTGCCGGATTGAATAATTAAGGATTCATCGTTCTCTAAAATTTTCAGAGCCGCAATGATATTGTCAAGTGCTTCAAAATTTCTGGCGGCTTTTCCTCTGCCACCATATACTATTAAATCATCGGGTCTTTCAGCTACTTCGGGGTTCAGGTTGTTGAGCAACATTCTTAATGCTGCTTCCTGTATCCAACCTTTGCAGTTCAATTTGGTACCCGTTGGGGTTTTGTATTTTACAGCGTCGTATTTTTTTGTAATGATTGACATAAAGCAGTTATTAATTTTAACCGCTAAGATTATCCTTTTGTTGCTCCGTGGCCTGGCGTCTTTGCAGTTAAACGCAAAAGTCGCAATAAAATAAATATCTTCATTAAAACATATCATTATCTATGAGTATTCATATCAGTGCCAAACCAGGTGAAATTGCAAAAAATGTTCTTCTGCCCGGCGATCCTCTAAGAGCTAAATATATTGCTGATAATTTTTTACAGAATGTAAAACTGGTGAGCAGTATCCGGAATATTTATTTTTTTACAGGTACTTATAAAAATATTGCCCTTACAGTTGGCGCCAGTGGAATGGGCTGCCCGAGTATCGGCATTTATTCATATGAATTATTTACAGAGTATGAAGCGGAGTGTATCATCCGCATAGGCACCTGCGGCGCTTATACAAAAAAATTAGAATTGTTTGATCTTATTAATGTGGATTCCGCCTGCAGCGAATCCACTTATGCTGAATGTGCATTTGATTATAAGAAAGACATATTCAATCATCAGGGTAATGCCTTTAATATTATAAATGATACTGCTAAAGAATTGAACCGGGAAGTGAAATGCGGAGCAATTCACTCAGGTGATGTTTTTTACAGGCAGGCAAAGGGTAAGCCCGCAATTGTAAAAAAATATAAATGCCTGGCAGCTGAGATGGAAGCATTTGCTCTGTTCGCCAATGCAAAGTTTTTGAAAAAAACTGCCGCTACTCTGCTAACGGTTTCAGATATTATTCCTACTCATGAAAAGATTTCCGCTGATGAAAGGGAGAAAGCGTTATTACCAATGATTACCCTTGCCCTGGAATCAGTTGTAAAAAATTAATTCACTTTATCTGGCAAAAATAATTTTATCCGTAATAATTAGTTAAATTTGAAATAGATTTGAGTTGAGCCAGATTTTTCCCGCCACTTTGAAGACTACTCGAATTTTATGCCGGCTTCTAATTATTCAAAATAAAATTGTACATCATGAAACCAACGCTAATTTTTTTATTATTTATTGCTGGCTGCACATCTGGCGATAAAAAAGGCGGAGTAAAAATGAATGGCACTTATAAAATGCTATCCCAATCAATTAAAAGAGGAACGGTGGACAGTACTTCATCTGCCCTTAAACAATTAAAAATTTTTACAGGCGGTATGATGATGTATGCCAATTTTAATACACTGGATTCAAGCAGCTCGTTTGGAATCGGCACCTATGATGTAACAAAAGATACAGTGATTGAAAATGTAATTTTCAATGCTTCTGATTCACTGAAAGATGAAATTACCAGGCATTATCATTTAACAATTGAAAAAACAGAAAAAGGTTTCAAACAGGTCATCACAGGTATGGGCACCGGAGAACAAAAATACACACTCACTGAAGAGTATGAAAACACCGGTACAAATGCCAAAACTAAAATAGACGGGGCCTGGAAATTAGATGATGCGTACCTCGTAAAAGGAACTGATACTGTAAGAAACATGCGGGACCAGTATAAAACTTATTTCGCAGGGTATTGCATCTGGGCTAACTCCACAACTGATTCCACAAAAAGAAATCATACCAGTATTGGATTTGGAAAATTTGAAATGCCGGCGGCTGATAAAATTAAAGAATCGATGATGGAATCAACAAATGCAGCAGTAAGAGGACATGACTTTGATATTGAAATTGAAATGAAAGAAAATAATGCTTTCAGACAAACAATAACAAACAGTGATGGCACAAAATCTCTGGAATTTTATTCCCGCATGAAAAAAGAGTAGGCTGAAATTTTTATCAGCGTTGATTACCGAAAGAGAATTTCAAATTAATTATAAACCGGTTTTACTTTACAGCTAACCGGTTTTATTTTTTACATTAAATTATTCAATAGGATTCAAACATGGTGAAACTATCATTTAACCTGATGCTTTTAAGTACTGCAAACCTATTTACCTTTTCCACAAAAGAAAAATTTTTGATAACCCCGGCTACTTTGTTGATATCATCAGCAAAAATTCTGTCTTCATTAGCAAATCCTACATACTCACGAACATAATCATGAGCAAATTCTAACAGCTCAGAACTCTTTAATGGACGACGGAATTCAATAGCCTGGCAGGCGCTGAGTAATTCAATAGCCAAAATAAATTCCAGATTATCTAAAACAAGATTGAGTTTTCTTCCACTGATGCTGCCCATGCTTACATGATCTTCCTGCCCGAGTGAAGTTGGAATACTATCAGCACTGGCAGGAAAGCAAAGTGTTTTGTTTTCAGAGACCAATGCTGCCGTTGTATACTGAGGAATCATAAAACCAGAATTCAAACCAACATCTTTCATCAGTAACATGGGTAGTCCCCATTTACCTTCGAGAAGTAAATAGCAACGCCGGTCGCTGATGTTCCCAATTTCTGCAGCAGCGAAACAACAATAGTCTAATGGTAAAGCAAGAGGCTGTCCATGGAAATTTCCTCCACTGATCGTATCGTCTGCTCCAAGTATAATTGGATTGTCCGTGACAGCATTTAATTCTATTTCGGTTAATTCTTTTAAGTGCAACCATGCATTACGGCTTGCACCATGTACCTGGGGCATACAACGTAAACTGTAAGGGTCCTGTACCCTTCCGCAATCCACATGACTTTGCATGATGTCGGAGTCTTTCAGTAACAACCTTAACCGTTGAGCTACCAATTTATTTCCTGCAAATGGTCTTAATTCATGAAGACGTTTGTCAAAAGGGGCTTTGGTACCGGTTAATGCTTCAAGGCTCATGGCACCGATTATATCTGCTGCTTCAAGACAATTGTGCATCCGCTGCACTGCTTTCGTAGCAAAACTTAAAATAAATTGCGTGCCATTGATCAACGCCAATCCTTCCTTAGGCCCAAGTTGGATTGGTTTTACATTCTCTTTTTGAAAAATTTCTGCAGTGCTCTTTCTCTCGCCATTATAAAAACATTCCCCCAAACCAATTAATGGTAAAAACAAATGTGCCAATGGCGCTAAATCTCCGCTTGCTCCCACACTACCCTTTTCCGGAACCACCGGTATCAAATTATTTTCTATATGCCAGATTATTCTTTCTACCGTTGATAATTGTATCCCGCTGTATCCCTGTGCCAATGCATGCACTTTTGTAATGAGCATGATTTTCGCAACTTCTACCGGTATGGAATCTCCCACACCTACACTATGACTTTGCAAAATTTTATATTGAAGTGTGGCCGTATCTTCCTCAGAAATTTTTGTGTTGGCCAGAATCCCAAAACCAGTATTGATGCCATACACTGTTTTGTTATCAGCAACAATTTTTTGAACATGTTGCTGCGATGCTTTTATTTTTTTTTTCGCTTCATCATTTAAAATCCCTTTTTGTTTTCCTGAAGCAATAGCAATCACCTTCCCGGTTGTCAGGTGATCGATTCCATATTTAAAATTATCTGGCATAGCAATGAATTCTACCCCAAAATAAGTGATTATGACAAAACCCTGAGCAAATAAAAAGCGTTCTGCGGGAAACAGAACGCTTTAGTGATCCAAATCCCAATTGAATCGGGATGACCTGATTGTGATCCGGATTGGATTCAAACCAATGACCTATTGCTTAGAAGGCAATTGCTCTATTCAACTGAGCTACCGGACCAGTAATTAATAAAGAGTGGCAAAAGTAATTTTTTTTTAGCTTGCAGCCAAAGTATAACACTAATGGATGTAAAAATTGAAGCAAGTTGGAAAGCTGTATTAAATGATGAATTCAACAAGCCTTATTTCCAACAGATACCTCTTCATTTAAAAACAGAAAAAGAGCAGGGCAAAAAAATCTTTCCTCCCGGATCGCAAATTTTCAATGCATTCAACACAACATCTTTTGATCACGTAAAAGTGGTGATACTCGGGCAAGATCCATATCACGGACCCGGCCAGGCGAATGGACTTTGCTTTTCTGTTTCATATGGAATTCCACAACCTCCTTCTCTCATGAATATTTTTAAAGAATTACATGATGATATTGGTGTGCCAATTCCCAATCACGGAAACCTGACCCATTGGGCAGAACAGGGAGTTTTTTTACTGAATGCCTCGCTGACTGTTCGCAATGGTGAGCCGATGAGCCATTCAAAGATCGGCTGGGCCGGGTTTACCGATACTGTTATTAAAATGATTTCGGATCAAAAAAAACATGTTGTGTTTTTGTTGTGGGGGAAATTTGCCCAGGAAAAAAGAATGTTGATTGATGAAGGTAAACATCTGATTCTGAGAGCTGCTCACCCCTCACCTCTTTCTGCACATGCAGGGTTCTTTGGCTGTAAACACTTTTCAAAAACAAATGAATATCTTGTTGCCCATGGCATTGATCCCATTGACTGGAGACTTTAAACCACAGATATAAAATTATTAATATGATTTCACCGGAATTAAAATTAGAAACAGATAAAGTGCTGCTTCGTCCGTTGCAGCATTTAGATATTGCCTCTTTTTCTGAATTAACACAAGATTCTTCTCTATGGAAATATTTCACTTTCCTTTTGGTTGATCCTGTACAATTACAACAATGGGTAGAATCTGCAATACAGGAAAGACAGGAAGGAAAAAGAATACCATTTACTATTATTGAAAAATCAACAGGGAATATTTGTGGCAGTACCAGCTTTGGAAGTATTTCTTATTATGACAAAAGAATTGAAATTGGCTGGAGCTGGCTGGGTAAACAGTACCAGGGAACCGGAATAAATTTTCATGCAAAATTTTCTTTGCTCAGTTATGCATTTGATGTGTTGGATTGGGAAAGAGTAGAAATAAAAACTGATAACCTCAATGAAAGAGCTAAACAGGGATTGAGAAAAATAGGAGCAAAAGAAGAAGGCGTTTTATATAGTCATATGCAGATGCCTTTGAATCGCCGGAGAGATTCTGTTTATTTCAGCATTTTAAAAAAAGACTGGGCTGATACAAGAAATTCAATTTTCAGAGAGATAAAAACATTTAGTTATTTAAACGGTGACATTAGTTAAAAACATATTGGGAAGATTGTTTGCCATCTGGGCAATGATTAGTTTTCTCATAACCTTTCTTATCATTTTCATTCCTTCCATGTTAACATGGTTGATTCCTGATCCAAAGGGCCAGGATATCTTTATTAAAATTGCCAGGATTTGGATGAATGTTTGGCTTTTTATAGTCGGCTGTCCTTTAAAAGTTAAGGGAAGGAAAAATTTTGTTCCTGGATTTACATATATCGTTACCTGTAATCATAATTCATTGATGGATGTTCCTCTCTCCTGCCCCTATATTCCGGGGCCAAATAAAACAATCGCTAAATACTCCTTTGCAAAAATTCCATTGTTTGGTTTTTTTTATATGAAAGGCTCTGTACTGGTAGACAGAAAAAGTGACGTGAGCCGCAGGCAGAGTTTTGATAAAATGAAAAATGTGCTGTCGGGTGACATGCATATGTGTATTTATCCTGAAGGCACCCGTAACCGGACTACCGAACCACTTAAAAAATTTCATGATGGCGCTTTTAAACTGGCCATGGATACCGGTAATGCTATTATCCCGGCAATTATTTTTAATACAAAAAAAGTATTGCCTCCGGGTAAATCTTTCTATTTCTGGCCGCACAAATTAGAAGTTCATTTCCTGAAACCGGTGCCGGTTAATAAAAATGAATCGTATTTTGATTTAAAGGATAAAGTGTTTGCTATCATGAAAGAATTTTATGTTAGCCATCAGGATTAATTGGTGTAAAAATATCGTGTTCTGTTAATCTTAAGATCCTGCAACATGCCTGATTTAGGACTGATGGTGATATTAAAGAAACGGTAAGTGCCAACCGGAGTTACATTGATCGACATTTGCCAGCAATGCATTTCCCTTGAAATACTCATCTGAAATGTTTGCAGGTTCTTAGTTTTTAAGTCATAGTAACCATTTACAGAAAAATTCCATTTTGGAGTAAGGCTGAAACTGCCGCTGAAATTTAAGTTGCTGCTGAAATCTTTTATAAAGCCGCTATAATCGGGTTTGATTTTTTCAGTGAAATAGATACTAAACCCAAGGTTTATTGACCAGGGAATATTGAAGTCAACAAATTGCGATGGATTTTGCCGCATATATTCCAACTCACTTTGTGTATCATTCCCCTGTAAAGGATCATTCAGCAATTGTTGCTCTTTTTTCTTTCTTGCCGAATCTTTTTTCTCATCTTTAGGTTTACTTCGGAAATCAGTGGACATGGAAAGATTCCCATTGGAAAATCTGCCTAATTTAAATTTCCCTGCCTCCCATGCATATTTATTTACAGGAAATCCCCTGCCATCAATCTGGTAAGGATTTAAGGTAGTGTTGGCAGTTATATTTAATTTTTCAAATAATGTGCTGCGCAGGTAAAAATTAAAAGTGCTCAGTTTAAATGAATCGGCTATAAAATTATACCCGAAGTTTACCCCATACCCATCAATAAGCCGAACCTTTTTAATGGCGGCCTCTCCTGTATCTTTTTTTGAACGCATTTTCATTTCAAGGTTATTATCCAAAGAAAAACTTAGCCCGCCAAAATTCTGTTCTCCATAGCTCCCAAAAAGACTGCCTTCAAATTCACTAAACCGGTATTTATTACCCGCTGTATCCAGTTGGGTTTCGTAAAAATGTTTTTTTGATAAGGATGGAGAATAACTGAAACCCACCGTAGGTCTTATGACATGTCGTATTGCAATTACCCGTGAATGTTTAAACTGGAATGTTCCATACAAAGCTGTATTAATATTAATACCTGTTGATATCTGCTGATCAATAAAAGCGCCTTTTGTAACAGAAGTATCAATTTTTTTTAGAGTGGAATCCCAGGTTCTCCTGAATTTCTGTGCAATCCATTTTTGTTCATAGGAAATATTGGGAGACACTAAAAATTTTCCACCCAGTATAGGTGGCAAAGAAAGTGTAATTGGGAAACTATGTTGGCCGCCCCATTGTAACGTATCAATTAATTGCTTAAACCGGAAGGCTGTATCATAAAAAGATACCTGGCTTTTCACAGAACCATTGTATCCCACTCCCAGTTTCTCGTACCATTTGGGCGTACCCACCTGATCTTTTCTCTGAAAGGGGTAAAGTGTATTCACTGTAAACCCAACATCCGGAAGATTAAGACTGATAAGATGTATTGAATTATTCTGGTTATGATTTGCGCTGATCGTAAGATTGTATGGTTTCCCTGCCCAGGACTTTGTATATGTAATAGATGACCCGAGTTGATTCTGATAATTTTTGTTAGGGTCATTAGGTATATACTTATTATATTTAGTAGAGCCTGCATTCACACTGGCAGAAAAACTTGTTCCTGGCCTTGCCCTGCTGTCAACCGAATGGCTCCATGTTACAAAATAACTCCTGTTCTTTGTATAATCAGGGTCGCCTTTAAAATTAAACTTGGTTGTTTGTATGCTGAAATTCATCCGCCCGTTGTACTTGTACCTTCTCCGGTAAGAAGGAGTAATGTTCGCTGACCAACCTCCATAAGAATAAATATTACCGCGGACAGAAATATCAAAATATTCACTCAACACTTTATAATATCCAAGCCCTTCCAACCCCAAACCAAAATCTTCGTTGGTGGAAAATTGTGGAGGCAATAATCCGGAATGCCTTCCTTTGTTCATCGGAAAAAATCCAAAAGGTAAATAAATAGGGATAGGTATTTTTTCAAACTCAGGATGGATAGGTCCTGTTATAGCTACTTTATTATTTACCATTTTAATTCTGTCATAACGAAAGCCAAAATGGGGATCATCCAGATTACAGGTAGTGATAACACCATGTTTAGCATAAATAATATCTCCAATTCGTTTCATCTCATCGCCCTGCAGATGTATTTCGCCCTGCATGGTATGTGTGTTTTTGGAAATGCCTTTTTGTGTTTTAAAGTTAAATCGGATCGTATCACTTTGAAATTTATTTTCTCCCTGGACAAAATGCGCCGTTTCTATTACAACACCATTACTGTCTTTTTTATTAACAGAAGTAAGTAACTCTGTTTGCTGGTCCAATTCCGTTACGGGAGCCGTCAACTCAATATCCTTGTAATTGGTTTTTGTTTTGCCATAAAGGATAACTTTTTTCTCACGGACCAATACTACGGCAGAATCCTCTGCTTCATACTCAACCGGTGCATCAAGGGAATCTTTTGATATTTTATAAGAGAAAGTATCTATTTTAATATTATTCCGGATAGTATCAATTTTCGGCTTTAATACACGGCTTGAATCTGAAAATACCCGGATAGAAGAGTCAGAATTGTTGTGAATACTTTTCTTTAATGAACTATCTTTAAGAGAAACAGGCTTTATAGTGTCAGCAGAGCTTGTTAAATTGATGTAAAAATTTTTATTGTATAGATAGAAACCTGCACTTTTCCACGTTTGTGTAAAAAATAAGAAGGCTGTCAGAATACCGGTTAAAAGGTATTTTAATCTAAATTTGTGCAGTCCATTCATAGCGTAATGGACAAAAATAACTCATTCAATATTAAATGATATGTGAAGATTGAAAACGAATCTGATAAAATTAATATCACTATGATGAAAAGGACCCTGGTACTGATTTTTTTTACCGGTTTTTTACCTATTGTATTTTCGTTCATTCCCTACGAAAAAAAATCAAAAACAATTCAAACAATCATTATTGACCCGGGCCATGGCGGCAAGGATGGCGGAGCAAAGGGATTGATGTCTACTGAAGCACAGATTTGTCTTGAAATAGGTTTGAAACTGGGGAAGGCCATTGAAAATAATTTTCCAAATGTAAAAGTACTTTATACCCGTACCACAGATATTATACCGGGAAATAAACCTGATAAAAATCAGGGATTAAGATACCGGGCTGATTTTGCAAATCAATCCAAAGGTGATTTATATATTGCCATACACTGTAATTCTAACGGAAGAAGGGCCGGGGGCTGGTATGAGAAAAGAGTGGTAGACTATACCTATAAAAAAGTGTGGATAGGGAAAGGTAAAAAAAGAAGACAGGTAACCAAAAAATCACCCATTTACCAATCCTTTTATGTAGAGAATAAAACGGTAGGAACTGAGACATATATCTGGGCTGCCAGCAAAATTGATTCGAAAACCACTTCCATCAATGCTGATCCGGATGACTTTTCAGGTGAAAATGATAGTACCATCGTTGCACCGGATCTGAATGACCCGGTAATGAAAGCTTTTCAACTTTTATATCAAAAAAAATATTTTCAGAATAGCTTGCTTTTTGCTGATCATGTTGAACAAGAATTTGCATCTTCAGGTCGTTCAAGTAGAGGTGTTAAGCAAAGAAATCAAAAAGGAATCTGGGTTTTACAAGCTACAGGCATGCCAAGTATTCTGATTGAAACGGGGTTTATCACTAATAAAGAAGAAGAAGAATATCTTAACAGCAATGACGGGCAGGAAGAAATAGTAAAGAATATAACGGATGCGTTACGAAACTATATTGCCATCATGGAAAAACAACCTTTAAACAATAATACCGGCAATAAAATACCTGAACCTAAAAATGTTCAATCCACTTCTGCGATCCTAAACAGAAAAGCAGCCACAGCAGTACATGATGCTATTTCATGAAATCCGGTAATTCTTCATTCCTAACTGATGAAACCGGGAATTTAATATGAAGCAAAATAAATTTATTAATTTGGTATCCTGTAACAACCAGCCGCAAAACTTAATAAATGAAGATCAGTAATGAAACTAAAGTAGGAATTCTGACAATTGTTGCTCTTGCATTGTTGATCATTGGATTCAATTTTTTGAAAGGTAAAAATTTATTTACCAAAAAAAATAACCTGTATGCAGTCTTCGGAGAGTTGGGCAGTTTAAAAAAATCAAATGAAGTAAAAATAAACGGTTTGCCTGTCGGCGCTGTATACGATTATACTGAAATTGATAAAGAACTTAGTGGCATTATCGTTACCATCAACCTGAAGAGGGATGTAAATATTCCGAAAAATTCAATTGCCACCATTGAATCTGAATTATTGGGATCCACGTATATTAATATTGCCAAAGGAAATTCAAAAGAATACCTTAAAAATGGAGATACTCTTGTAACCAACAGGGCATCCTCCTTACTGGGAGATGTAAAAGCACAGATAAGTCCTACACTTGGGAAATTAAGAGAGGCAATTGATTCACTAAAAATGGTGCTGAGCGGCGTAAGTCATTTATTTGAAAAAGAAACAAAAGGAAATATTCATGAGATCATTAATAATCTTAAAGATGCCACCCTTTCTTTAAAATCACTTTTAAACAGTGAAAGTGGTGATTTGGCAAAAACTTTAAAGAATGCCTCTTCTGTTTCCGAAAATCTGAAGAAAAATAACGACAGCATTACGGCAACTATCAGCGCTATAAGACGCGGAGCCGAGAAATTTTCTGGCCTGGAAATTCAACAAACCATTGATTCATTAAAATCAGCCATCTCAGAATTAAGAAATACGTTGACAAAAGTGACTAATAATAATGGCACATTGGGAGCCTTGATGAATGATAAGACGCTTTACAATAATTTAAATGATGTTTTATTAAGTGCCGAAATTCTAATGGATGATCTGAGAAAACACCCCAAACGCTACGTTAATATTTCTGTGTTTGGCCGCAAAGACAAAACAGGTCCTCTAAATTCGCCTTTGAAAAAAGATTCCATTCCCCAAGGCGGTAAACAATGATTGGTAAAAAGATACTTTCTGGTTTTATTACCTGCTGGCTTTTAACAGGCCCATTGCTTATTTATTGCCAGGAACTGCCCACCACAAAAACTTTTGTTCCTGAAGATACTGTTAGAAATATTGAAATATTACCCGGTGTCAGAAAACTGGAATACAGAAAGATTGATTCTATAACAGAAATTCAAATTTTAGCCGGGAATGTCAGGCTCAGGCAGGGCGCCTCTTTATTTGAATGTGATAGTTGTGTAATAACAAAAAGACTGAATCTTTTTGAGGCATTTGGAAATGTTCATATCAATGATTCAGATACTGCAAATGTGTATGCGGATCATCTCCGGTACCTGACTGACAAAAGAATTGCTTACCTGAATAAAAATGTAAGGCTTACAGACGGCAAAGGCAACCTGACAACACAGAATCTTGAATACGATTTAAATACCAAAGTAGGCATTTATAAAAACGGCGGCAAGGTGTTAAATAAAACAACGGTTCTTACCAGCGAAGAAGGTTATTATTATGCTGACCTTAAAGATGTTTATTTTAAAAAGAATGTAAAGCTTAAAGATCCGGCTTATACCCTTGAATCTGATTCGCTTCTTTACAATACGGAAACTGAAACCACCCGTTTTATTGCAGAAACATTTATTATAGACAGCAGTAACCGTACCATAAGAACCCGGGAAGGATATTATAATCAGAGAACCGGTAAGTCTGAATTTGGACGGCGACCTGTAGTACAGGACGGCAACATCCAGGCAACAGGTGATAAAATGATCAGTGATGACAGTACAG
This sequence comes from Sphingobacteriales bacterium, assembly GCA_023251235.1. GTDB lineage: Bacteria > Bacteroidota > Bacteroidia > Chitinophagales > Chitinophagaceae > VBAS01. The sequence continues at coordinate 17,326 of JAHEZE010000049.1, forward strand.
GTGTTACACAGATTTTTGGTCGTGCCATTCTGGTGGATACGTCAGAAAACAGGACGGTTCTTGCAGATGAAATATTTTTTAATAAAAAAAATGAATCTTTCCTGGCCACAAAAAAACCCCTGATGATAATAAAACAGGAAAATGATTCAATTTTTGTAACTGCGGATACTCTTTTTTCAGCCAAACTAACCGAACTGTATAAGAGTATGGAAAAAACTGTAAAAAATGATAAAACAAAAAGAGCAATACCTCTGAATCCTGAAATAAAAGATAGTACAAACCGAAATCCCGAAACTTCTGACTCACTTTTTTTAGCTAAACCCAGGGAACAGCACAAGAGAGGAGATTCCACTATAATTAATGAAATGCCAAAGATTGTAAAAAAATTGGATACTCAAACCAGGGATAGCACAAACCAGAATGCCGAAACTGTTGATACACTCTTTTCAATTAAGCGTAGTGAACTGAATAGGGACAAAGATTCTTCTCTAAAGAAAGATATATTAACAGGAATAAAAGGAGAGGTTACAAATACCAGAGATAGTACAAATTTTGCAGCAGCCACTAAGCCATTTTCTTTAAAGGAACCTGACCTTAATAAGAGCCGAGATTCCACAGTGAAAAAAGATACTTTAAGGGAAGTAACAGTAATAGATATTAAAACTAAGGATAGTACAAACCGGTATTTTGAAGCATTCAGAAATGTAAGAATCTTCACTGATTCTCTTCAGGCAGTTTGTGATAGTATGTTTTATTCCTTTAAAGATTCTGTCTTCAGGCTTTATGATACACCAATAGTATGGACAAAAGACAGCCAGGTTACAGGTGACACTATTTTGCTTTTTACAAAAAACAAAAAAGCAGATAGAATGGAAGCATTTAAAAACAGTTTTCTGATAAACTCCGTCAAGCCGGAAATTTATAACCAGATTAAGTCAACAAGAATGGATGCTTATTTCAAAGATGGCAATATTGATTCCGTAAGAGCAAAAGGTGCTGCCGAAAGTATATATTTTATTATGGATGAAGACAGCGCTTTTACCGGTATTAATCAATCATCTTCCGAATTAATGGATATATATTTTAATAATAAAGAATTACAAAGGGTAGTATTGAGAAGCGCAGTTAAAGGAACTCTTTGGCCTATGCAACAAAAGACTCCCGGGGAAATGCGACTTCAGAATTTTAAATGGGAGGATGCCCGAAGGCCTAAAACCAGGTTTGAATTGTTCGAATAGATAGATTGGCGCTGGTTGCTCATTAAAATTTCGAATCTGTATGATACAATCAAAGATTACTATTACCTAACCACAAGCTGCCGGTATACTTTTGCATTTCCTTTAAACTACTTTGGCATTATTTTCGTTAAAAGTTAAGAAACATTTCCACCATGAAAAAATCTGCCATTATTTTAAGTCTCCTTCTCCTATCAGGATTAATCAGTTTACATGCACAGGACTACAAAACCGG
>JAHEZE010000049.1:18895-21948 GCA_023251235.1 Sphingobacteriales bacterium
TTTGGCATTATTTTCGTTAAAAGTTAAGAAACATTTCCACCATGAAAAAATCTGCCATTATTTTAAGTCTCCTTCTCCTATCAGGATTAATCAGTTTACATGCACAGGACTACAAAACCGGGGTAGGTATTAGGTTAAGCAGCAGTGGTCCGGCAGTTAATAATTCTGTCAGCTTTAAATATTTTATGAACCAAAAAGCGGCTATTGAAGCACTACTGACGTTTGACAGAAAAGCAGCGATAGGAGCATTGGTTGAAATCCACCAGCCCATGCCTTCTACAGAAGGAATGAAGTGGTTTTATGGTGCAGGAGCTTATATTGGCTTTGATGCCGACAAAAACAATTTCAATAGAAACCTGATGGGTGCGCAAGGAATTATAGGTCTTGATTATAAGTTCCCGAATTTACCGCTCAACCTTAGCCTGGATTGGAAACCTGAATTAAATATCATTGATAATATCAATTTTGAACCCTCTGCAATTGGTTTTAGTATGCGGTTCACCTTTGGGAAAAAATAGATCTTTTTAAAACAAATTACAAAGGGGCATCTTGAAAAAGATGTCTCTTTTTCTTTACCCAAAAAATAAATAAGCAAGAATAATAGAAGTGATAATACCTACTAAGTCAGCAAGCAGCATAGCACCAATTGAATATCTTGTATTTCTTATTCCTACTGCACCAAAATAAACGGCGATTACATAAAATGTAGTGTCGGAAGACCCTTGTAAAACACAGGATAACCGTCCGGCAAAACTATCTGCCCTTCCCCCACTCATTGCATCAGCCATCATCCCGCGGGCAGCGCCACCACTGAATGGTTTTACCAAAGCTGTTGGCAAGCCTTCAACGAATCTTGTATCAACACCCAACGAAGAAAAAAGATATTTGATTCCGTCAATTATATAATCGAAAGTGCCACTGGTACGAAGCATACTGATTGCAACCAACATGCCTACCAGGTAAGGAATAATTCTCACAGCTGTTTCAAAGCCACCCCTGGCACCATCAATAAATGCACTGAACACATCAATCTTTTTATAAACCCCTCCAATTACTATTGATACCAGGATAAATAATAATAATCCGTTGCCAAACGAACCTGAAAACAATTCCAAGGAAGTTTTTCCAAGACCGGAAAGGTAAAGAACCAATAAAGCAATGAGTCCAGAAATACCCAGCACCCATGCAAGAATTATGGGTTGTAAAAGATTAATTCGTTGTTTTATAGAAACAATAATCATAGCTGCTATAGTTGCCGCAAAAGTGGCAATCATGCAGGGAATAAAAATATCTGTAGCATTTTTTGCAGCAGAGGCAGCTCTCAAAGCAATAATACTTACAGGGATTAAAGTAAGGCCTGATGCATGCAAACATAAAAACATGATTTGTGCATTAGAGGCTTTTGTTTTATCCGGATTAATTTCCTGCAGGCTTTCCATTGCTTTTATTCCGAATGGTGTGGCTGCATTATCCAGGCCAAGAAGATTGGCAGAAAAATTCATCATCATATGTCCATGTGCCGGATGATCTTTTGGAACACCAGGAAATATTTTTGAAAAAAATGGCCCTATGATTCTTGAAAGAAACCGGATGCCCCCGGCCTTCTCAGCGATACTCATAAAACCCATGAAAAGAGTCATAACTCCAATAAGCCCGAGACATAAATTAACTGCATCCTTACAGGTTTCAATAATGCCATTTACTTTCTGTTGTTTTATAATTACTACTTTATCATCTTCTTTTTTATAAATAAGCGTTCCCAGCACTACTCTTGACACCGTATCCAAAGCATTTACCAACTGTGGATTGGCATTGGCAATAGTCATTTCTTTCACTTTAAGCGAATCACCATTTTTCCCAATAACCATTTGGGTAAAAATCTGCTGATCCCCATCCACTGCAAAAAATTTATACCCTGCAACAAAGATGGCAATAATGATAAAAGCTGACCAGATTCTACTCAGCGCCATAAAAATTATTTAGAAGTGAATATAAGTAAAATTCAATTTTACCGGCTGAAGTATAAAAATTACAGCCAACATTCTTAACAATCCGGTATTTCATAAGGCAAATTCTTCCTTTTATCAAAACAATGTTTTCTTTTTCTGATATTGAATTAACTTAGAAAGACAAACCAACAACTATGCTACTACGATCAAGCTTTCTGCTCCTGTTCTTTTACTCAGCTACAGTACAGGCACAATATAAAAATGATAATGTAAAATACCAGGCTGTTTACATGGAAGATCTCTGTGCTGCTTTTAAGAATAATCCCGGTTATCTGCTGCTTGATGTAAGAAGTAAAGGTGAATACTATGATACATCTTCCTCAATTAGTTTTAATATCGGCCACCTGAGGAACGCAACTAATATCAGTATTTCAGAATTAGGCAGCAGATTAAATGAATTGAAAGATGCAAAAGAAAAACCTGTTTTTATTTACTGCAGTCACAGCCAACGGAGCCGCAGGGCATCCACCATGCTTGCCGACAGTGGCTTTAGTAAGGTTTTTAATATTAATGGCGGCATGACGGAATTAAACCTGATCAGGGAAACCGGGATGCCATGCAGCAGTATGTTTTATGAAACGAATAACCGGTATTCGCTGATTTCTCCTTTAAACCTTCCTGCAATGTTAAAAACAGGAAAAGATGTTTTTATACTTGACATAAGAAGCGACTCTGTATTTAAAGAAATATCAACAGATGAAAGATTGAATGCATACGGAAAACTGAAAGGTTCAATCAATATTCCTCTTGCTGATTTAGCCGGTTCACTGGCTCAGATTCCGAAAAATAAAAATATTCTTATCGTCGATGACTTTGGAAACGATTCTCCTAAAGCAGCAGAGATACTTTTCAGCAATGGCTATAAAAATATCAATGTACTATTCAATGGAATGGATATGTGGAATAGTTTATCTAAAGCAGAGCTACCCGAAAAAAATAATTACTGGAATACCAAAGCCGGTTATCAAATGATAAATGCTGATGAGTTTGATGAATTGGCAAAAAAGAATAAAGACATTGCTATTATTGATGTTCGTTCAGCTA
>JAHEZE010000050.1 GCA_023251235.1 Sphingobacteriales bacterium
CGATTGCAGGAACTGGAAAAGAAAATGCTTCGTGCCGAGAAAAGAAAATTTACTGACCAGCAACGGCAGATCAATACAATCAAAGAAAATTTATTTCCTGAAAATGGTTTGCAGGAAAGAGTTGAAAATATCAGTTACTGCTATGCAAAATGGGGGAAAGACTTTATTCATCAATTATATGAGCAATCATTAAATCTGGAGCAGGAGTTTGTGGTGGTGAAGGAGAAATAGGTTTAAATGGACTCATAATCCTTCAAGGTTAGTCCTTCTTCCGATTTCCATTCAGTCAATCCATTTGCATTTCTGCCCATTACCATGACGGCAGCCAAGGATGGGCTTGAAAAAATATAATCTTCGCTAAAAACATAAAAACTTTCCAGTCGCGATAAAACTCCTTTGCTTATTAGTTGGTCTCTTTTTTTAAGGAAAGAGGGAGTAATAGAATTGACTGTATCTAAAGTAGCCTTCGAGTTTTTTAGAACAACAAAACCATCTGATGTAGGCATTCCTATTGCATCAGCGCCTCTTGCTGCTTTAAGGTAGAATTTTTTAATTTGATTAGATGCGGTTTGAAATATGCTTTCAACTTTATCTTCAAAAACTTTATGTCCTAAGGTATTTGTAAGCAATCTTAAATTCTGAATAAACTCTTCCATTTCTGCTGTGTCTGATTCAGAAATGGTCGAAGGCGTTGGAGTATTGCCATTCTGTATTACATAGCGACCACATTTTGCTGCGATTTCGTGAAGTCGAAATTCTAAATACTTGGCATGTGCTTTATTAAGATTATTGTCTTTACTTACAAATACAATGACTTCATTCCAAAAATCTTTCTGGATTAAATGCTGACTTAATCTTTTCAAAATATTTTCGGCTTCTCCTAAATAAATAAGCTCATTATTTTCCTCATCCTTTCCAAGCAATAAATAAATGCCTGTATTATTGAGATCGCCCCTGTCATCACATTCTTTTACTTTGGTACGAGGAATTTTGTAAGCTTTTCCATTCCAATTTGATAGTTCACAGGCCCATCTGCCATTGGGGTCACCTTCAATTAAAAATAGTCGTATGGTTTTACCGAAATTCATTTTTCTAATCAAACTTATTCTCCCAACCATCCTTTTTCATCTTCTCTACTTTATCCAGTACATCTTTGTTCAATGATTTTTTAAAGGCGGCTATTTTTTTTGAAATCTTTTCATCTGATGTGCCAAGAATTTCTGCTGCAAGTATGCCGGCATTTTTGGAAGCATTTAAAGCTACTGTACCTACCGGTACTCCATTGGGCATTTGTAAAATGGACAGAACGGAATCCCATCCGTCAATGCTATTGGATGATTTGATTGGAACACCGATTACAGGTAGTGTGGTAACTGATGCCACCATACCGGGTAAATGAGCTGCACCTCCGGCGCCTGCAATGATTACTTTCAATCCTCTTTCTTTTGCTTTTTGTGCATATTCAATCATGCGATGAGGTGTACGATGTGCCGATACAACTGTTACTTCATGAGGAATACCGAATTCTTTTAGGATATCAGCTGCAGCCTGCATAACAGGAAGATCGCTGTCACTACCCATAATGATGCCAACCAATGGAGTCATTTAATTTAATTATTAGGTTTGTCAAAAGTAAAGCAACAATTTACAAACCTCAAACTGTTTTTCATCATAACTTGTCCCGCACCTGCGGGATAGGTTCATAAGCACAATAGGAACACATAATAATAAAGTCTATGTTCTATTTATGTTTCTATATGCCAATAGTTCCAATTGAATTAAAATTATCAACAATAATCTCATCCGATAGTTATCAGATGAGACACTACTAGATTTTGGATTTAACTGGCTTTAAACTTAATTCTTCTGCTTTGTTGAGCATAAAACTATATGCATCCTCATAGTTATTCGGAATCACTCCATCGAGGATGGCATCTTTAATCGCATCCTTTATTATCCCTACAGGTTTTGATGGTTTTAATCCGAAAGTTTCCATGATCAATTCCCCCGTTACCGGCGGTTGCCAATTACGTATCCTGTCTTTTTGTTCCACTTCCTGGCAACGTTTTCTTACCAGTTTGAAATTTTCCATGTATTTCTTCACCTTCCATTTATTCTTCGACGTAATGTCGGCTTCACAAAGCATCATCAGAGCATCATAATCATCACCGGCATCAAACAATAACCTGCGGATAGCCGAGTCTGTAATATTTTCTTTTGTTAAACTAATAGGACGTAAATGCAGCTCTACTATTTTACGTACAAATTTCATTTTCTCATTTAAGGGGAGTTTCAGTTTGGTAAAAATTTTCGGAACCATTCTTCCGCCAACCGCTTCATGTCCGTGAAAAGTCCAGCCATGGCTGTCGTCAAATTTTTTTGTGACCGGTTTGGCAATATCATGTAAAACGGCTGCCCAACGTAACCAGATGTCATCTGATTTTTCAGCCAGATTATCCAGCACATTAAGAGTATGATAAAAATTATCCTTGTGCCCCATGCCATCTTTATGTTCTGCGCCGGCAAGATCCACCATCTGGGGAAAAATAATATGCAGTAACCCGGATTGATATAAAAGATCAAACCCCACAGAAGGTTTTGGACTGGCAATAATTTTATATAACTCGTCAGTTATTCTTTCCTGTGAAATAATATTAATGCGGTTTGCATCCTCTTTAATGGCCAGGAAAGTTTTTTCTTCAATTTTAAACCCTAACTGTGAAGCAAACCGGATGGCCCGCATCATACGCAGGGGATCGTCACTGAAAGTCTGCAATGGATCAAGTGGAGTACGGATGATTTTCTTTTTTATATCATTTACTCCGTTAAACGGATCGATCAGCTTTCCATAATCATCAGCATTAAGACTGACAGCAAGCGCATTGATGGTAAAATCCCGCCGGTCCTGGTCATTGGTTAGTGTACCCGGCTTTACTTCCGGGTTTCGGGAATGATATTGGTAACTTTCTTTTCGGGCACCGACAAATTCGAGATCAAATGTCTCCCCCCAACCCCCTCCGGCGGAAGGGGCTTTTGTATCCAGCGGCTTATTTGAAGAATCAATCCTGATATGTGCAGTGCCAAATGTTTTAAAATAACTCAACCTGGGTTCGGGTTTAAATCTTTTTGCAACTGCTTTTGCAAGTGTAATACCATCGCCTACACAAACAATGTCTGCATCCTTTGTTGGACGACCAATAATTTTGTCCCTGACAAATCCGCCAATCAAATAAGTTTCTACTCCCAGTTCCATAGCGGCGTGGGCAATTTTCTTAAAAACAAACAATTCCCTTTCTGTGCATTTGATATCCATTGAAGCAAAGATAATAAAGGCGGAGTGGTTGCCGGCTTGCCCACTGAAGCTTTAGCGTAAGCAGGTTAAAGATTACTATTTACGAAGTATAGTGATTTTTCCATTTTCCCATTTAATAACAGAAGAAGGTTCGGAAACGGTTTCGTCGTACTGACGATATTGTACAATATATTTCACTCCTTTTTTTATTTCCTCACTGATCTCATTAAAAATCTGTGCAGGCTTTGTACCGGAAATATTAGCAGAAGTGGAAACAATTGGTTTACGAAATCTTTTTATCAGCTGCTTGCAAAATTCTTCCTTAATAATACGAATAGCAATGGAGCCATCTTTACCCATCAGGTTATCTGCCAGCCCAAGTGCATCATCATAGACCACTGTAGTTGACTTTGTTGTTTTTTGCAGGTAATCAAAAATTGCAAGATCAGGAGCAGCTACATATCTCAATATATCCTTTTCATCAGCTACCAGTACAATCATCGCTTTTTCATCTGCCCTTTTTTTTAGCTGATAAATTTTTTCAACTGCCTGCCCGTTGGTTGCATCACAACCAATCCCCCATACGGTATCGGTAGGATAAAGAATCAGCCCACCTTTATTCAACACTTCAATGCATTTTTTTATATCGCTTTCAAAATTAGTTTCCATAAAAATTATCAATTGAGCAATCAAACAATTAAACTCTTAAACTTTTAAACTCTTATAAACTTCCATCACTGCATCAGCACATTTATACTGGGTAAATTTTTGCGCATGCTGCCAGCCCTTTTCTTTTAATTCAGTTGTAAAAGGAATATCCCTGTAAATTTTTTTCATGCCTTCGGCAATTTCTTCAGCGTTGGAAGGGTTCACATAATAAGAAGCATCACCACCTGCTTCGGGCAGGCAGGAAACATTGGATGTGATCACCGGCAGACGGCTCCACAATGCTTCCAACACAGGAATGCCGAATCCTTCAAAAAAAGAAGGATAGATCAAAGCAATCGCTGACTGGTAAATAGCAGGAAAATCAATTGCCGTTTGGAATTGTTCAGATTTTTTTGCGCCCGGGTTTTCAGAAAGAAAAATAATTTTCTTTTCCAAACTATTTTGCAGAATATAATCTTTTACCTGTTGCTTGTATTTTTTACCATCTCCGATGACGACAAGGGGAATATCCATCTCATCTCTTAAAAGAAACATGGCCTTACAGATATTGAGTAAATTCTTTCTTTCAATAACCGAGCCCACATAAAGAAAAAATTGATCCGGTAGATTATACATTTCCTTCACCTTCTTTTTCTCTTCCTGAGTAACATGCTTACCAAATGCCGGATTGCAACTCTGGTAACAGACTGAAATTCTTTCTTCAGGTGTTTGATAAAATTCAATGATATCTTTTTTAGTCTGCCGGCTGATTGCAATTATTTTATCAGCATGCTTACAGGCATATTGAAACTTCTTGCGGTAAATGGCTGCATCTATCCTCGTATATTGCTCTGGAAATCTTTCAAAAATGAGATCATGAATTGTGACAATTGACTTTGTACCCACATGATGAAGGTCAATCGGAATTTCATTACTGAGGCCGTGATACAAATCAATTTTTAATCTTCGTAAATCATTTTTCACCCAACTGCTCCGCCATGCTGATGGAAATATTTTGTGTAATAAAGATATTGGCAGTATTTCATGAAGATTGGTGCGGGTCAGTTGAAAAAGAGCAGTTGCCTTTGTATTAAAAAGATAATACTGATGCTCCGGGTAATACTCTGCCAAAGAATGGATAAGTGTCCGGCTATAATGCCCCAGCCCGGTACCATTGTGATAAGCTCTTTTTGCATCGAAACCGATATTCATAATGCGCAAAGGTGAGGATAAATTTCGTGATAAATGAATGATCAATGGCGCATAGAATTACAGAACGATGCAAGGATTGCCCTTCGCTTCGCTCTGGGTAAACCTGCAACAGGTGATGCTATGAAATACTGCTGCTGGTATCATAATAACTTTTATTTTCGCATCAAATACTATTACAGGATGGAAGAATTAATACTGGAAGCATGGAGCAACCGCGATTTGTTGAAAGATGCAAAATACAGTGATGCTGTAAAGGCTTCGATCGAAGAATTGGATAAGGGTCGTTTGCGTGTAGCATCGCCAAATGAAAAAGGATGGCAGGTAAATGAATGGGTGAAACAGGCAATTCTATTATACTTCGGCATACAGCAAATGCAAACATGGGATGTGGGGCCATTTGAGTTTTACGATAAAATGTTATTGAAGAAAAATTATAAAGAACTGGGAGTTCGTGCCGTGCCGCATGCAGTGGCAAGGTATGGAGCTTACCTGGCAAAGAATGTTGTGCTGATGCCAAGTTATGTAAATATCGGCGCTTATGTGGATGAAGGAACGATGGTGGATACATGGGCAACTGTTGGCAGCTGTGCGCAAATTGGTAAAACTGTTCACTTGAGTGGCGGTGTAGGAATTGGTGGTGTGTTAGAGCCATTGCAGGCAAGTCCGGTGATAATAGAAGATGGATGCTTTATCGGTAGTCGCTGCATAGTAGTGGAAGGTGTGATGGTGGAAAAAGAAGCGGTGCTGGGCGCCAATGTTGTTTTAACCCAATCAACAAAAATTATTGACGTAAGTGGAAATGAACCTGTGGAAATGAAAGGAAGAGTACCGGCAAGAAGTGTTGTAATACCCGGAAGCTATACAAAAAAATTTCCTGCAGGTGATTTTGGTGTGGGCTGTGCATTGATTATTGGTAAAAGAAAAACCAGCACTGATCTGAAAACAAGTCTGAATGATGCGTTGCGTGATTTTAATGTATCAGTATAGTCAATATATTTGCAGCCCCAAGCCCGGGTGGCGAAATTGGTATCCCGCTTTTAGCGGGATTCAGGTGGCAGCATCCGAAAGGTTGTGTCCCGATTCAATCGGGATCACGGGCTACTGTAAAAGTTCTTTTCATTTTTATACTTATTGAAAATTTATTTCAATAAAACATTGCCCGGGTGGCGAAATTGGTAGACGCACTGTCTTCAGGTGGCAGCATCCGAAAGGTTGTGTCCCGATTCAATCGGGATCACGGGCTACTGTAAAAGTTCTTTTCATTTTTATACTTATTGAAAATTTATTTCAATAAAACATTGCCCGGGTGGCGAAATTGGTAGACGCACTGTCTTCAGGTGGCAGCATCCGAAAGGTTGTGCTGGTTCGAATCCAGTCCCGGGCACAGAACCTCATCATTTTTTTTGGTGAGGTTTTGTTTTTCCGAAAGGTTGTGTTCCAACTCAATCTGGATCCCCGGCACAGATTCTTATAATGACTTCAGTTATTCCCGACCGTATTTAAAAATGCATAAGTACTATATCTGCGTAAAATAAGCATGTAGAACTACCAAACATGTACTCTGTAATTACGAATAAATTTCCCCTTCTTCAATAGCTCTCGGATAGTAATAAAACTGATAAATATACTCTTGCTTAAAAATCATTAACACATAGCAGGTATTTTATCTTATTGAGAAGTTTTTTTCTTTCTTAAAAACAATAATAACACCTTTTTAGTAGTTTATATTCCAGGTCAACCCTATTAGAATTTTTTAATCCAAAATCGAACCACTATGAAATACTTTGCACTTGCATTAGTACTATTCCTTGCAGCCTGCTCAAAATCGTTTGACAAGATTAGCCCCCAAACAACAACAGTTAACCCAAAGACATCATCAATAGATGAAAAGCAATCCTGTAGCTTTGGAATGACTGAATTTAGTTTGACTAAAAGACCCGCAGGATCTGGCGATGCTTTTAAAGGAAGACCCAGAACCAGTAGTGGTAGTGGAACAACCACTTCAGGCGCCAGTGTTATTTATCTTGATTTTAATGGCCAACTTGTTTCAGGTACTATGTGGAATGTTTATGGAGATATCAACTGTGCTCCGGCCATTTTAACTGCAGACGAAATCTCTAACATCTATCAAAGAGTAGTAACAGACTATACTCCTTTTAATGTAACGGTAACCACAGATGAAAATGTCTATAATAGTGCTAATCCAGGAAAAAGAATGAGAGTCATTGTTACTGATAGTTGGGAATGGTATGGACAGGCGGGCGGTGTGGCTTATCTTAATTCCTTTACATGGGGAAATAATACACCTTGCTTTGTTTTTTCATCCCTGTTGGGTTATAACACCAAAAAAATTGCAGAGGCATGTTCACATGAAGCCGGGCATACCCTGGGTTTAAGACATCAATCAGCTTATGATGCCAGTGGTACAAAAATTTCAGAATACAACTATGGCCAGGGTACAAGTGAAATTGGCTGGGCTCCAATTATGGGTGCTGCCTATTACGAGAATCTATCACTATGGCATAATGGACCCAATTCTATTTCTTCCACAACCATGCAGGATGATATTGCAATAATTTCCGGTGTAATTGGATTTCAAAATGATGATTATTCAAACAGTATTTCCAATGCAGCAGCCCTGAGCACCTCAAAGACAGGTATAATTAACAGCAACAATGATGTGGATTTCTTTTCCGTAAATCTCAGCATAACAAAACAGGTTTCTGTAGTTCCTCAAAATGTTGGCGCAAATGATGATGGCGGGAATCTTGACATTGTCTTAAGCGTTTATGACAGCCAGGGTGTTTTGTTATCGACAATTAACGATCCATCCGTCTTAAATGCGGTAACAACTTTGGCGCCTGGTTCATATTACCTTGCTGTAAGTACAGCAGATAACCAGTATACAACCCGATATGGAATGTTAAGTAAATACAACATCTCTGTCAATTAATAAAAAATTGTGCTCATGTAATTTAATGTAAACCCGAACATTTGAAGTTACATGGACTAAAAGGTTGGGCATTTTTGCTCAACCTTTTTTAATTACTTTCACCCCCATGACTCCCATACAGAAGATTTTACGGGACCCTGCATTCTGGGCACTTGCCATTTTAAATGTATTTTTCATATTTCAATTTAAAGACAATCCAAAACAATACACTACTATCATCTGGCTCTACTGGTGTCAGAGTGTTCTGTTGGGTGTTTTTAATTTCTTTGATATGTTTACCCTTAAAAGTACAAAAGTTGATAATTTAAATATAAACGGACACCCCGCAACAGCAAAAGAAGCCAAAGGGTGCCTGCCCATTTTTTTCCTTTTTCACTATGGAATATTCCACCTGGTATATTTCGTTTTTCTAGCTATTGATTTCAAAATATCCTCAATTGATTTCACGTTACTCAAATGGGCACTCCTTGGAATTACCACCAATCAGCTTATTAATTTTATTCAAAATAAAACAAGCTATAAAAATGTTCCCCGGAATATTGGAACGATGTTTATAACTCCCTACCTCCGTATAGTACCCATGCACCTTACTATATTATTACCAAAATTTTTAGGCTGGACACCTGCCATCACTTTTTTAATACTCAAAACCGTTTTTGATATCATCGGCCATCTTGTTACAACAAGGTATTACTGGAACAAAGAAGAATTCAGGCCGGAGGGAGGTTATATATAATCAATTAACTTTAGGCCGAATTTTTTTTATTATCCCAGCTATTGTTCCCTGATCATGGTCCCTTGTAAGTTTATCCTGAGCTTGCCGAAGGACACTCTTCAGGGTTCTGTTCGCTGATAAACAAATAATGGATTATGCCTGCCGAAATAAAATGTCCAAAATGCGGTCACGAGTTTGAACCTAACGATGCCATCCGTGATGAAGTGCAAAAAGAACTGCGCCAGAAAATGACGGAATGGCAAAACCAGAAACAAAAAGAGTTTGAAACCGAAAGGACAAAAATTCAAAAAGAAACCGAAGAGGTTTTACGAAAAAATATTGTCCATGATTTTGAGAACAAACTACGGCTGCTGGAACAGAACAATAAAGACAACGAAGAAAAATTGAAGGAAGCCCGCCAGCAACAACTTGAATTTTTAAAAAAAGAACAGGAACTAAAAAATAAAGAAGCAGAACTTGAACTCTCTGTTCACAAAAAGCTGCAGGAAGAAAGAGGAAAACTTTCAGAAGAAATAAGAAAACTGGAGGAACAACGAATGGCAGCCAGAGAAACTGAATTTCAGTTAAGGATGAAAGAGATGGAGGAGAAACTGGATGCACAAAAAAAAATGGCGGAAGAAATGAAGCGAAAAGCAGAACAGGGAAGTATGCAGTCACAAGGGGAAGTTCAGGAACTCGCTTTGGAAGAAATGCTTCGAACTGTTTTCCCTTTTGATACAATAACAGAAGTTGGTAAAGGAGTTCGTGGGGCAGATTGTATTCAGACTGTTCGCAACAACCTGGGGCAGGAATGCGGAAAAATTATTTTTGAAAGTAAAAGAACTGAAAATTTTACTGCCGACTGGATTGAAAAATTAAAAACAGATATGCATAACCAGGGGGCAGATATTGCGGTACTGGTAACAAAAACTCTCCCAAAAGACATGTCGCAGTTCGGCGAAAAACAGGGAGTTTATATATGTTCTTTTTTTGAAGTTAAAAGCCTCGTTTCAGTTTTACGTAATGCAATCTTGAAAATTGCAGAAATAAAAAAGTTTCAGGAAAATAAAGGAGATAGAATGAATGCGATTTACGATTATGTAACCGGGCTGGAATTTCGCAGAAGTCTTCAGATGATGAGAGAAAATTTCAGAACTCTTCAGTTGCAGCTGGATAAAGAGAAAGAAGAATTTGAAAAAAGCTGGCAAAAGAAGAAAAAAATGATTCAAACTATTATTGACAATTCCTCCCATATCTCCGGATCAATAGAAGGCATCGCCGGTCAGGATTCTGTGGATTTGAATTTGCTGGAAAACTCATCTGATAAAAACGGAGAAGAATCCTAACTATTCACGATTGTCTTTTTAAGATATTACCCAAGCCAGCACCAAATGCTCAAACTGGCGATAATGAATAGTTAACTCAGTATCATTTTTTGAAAAAAAACATTCGATTATTTCATTGGCTTCATGTTGTTTTCCCAGTTGAATCTCCCGGCGGAAGTCTACACCTCCATTACCATGCCATTTGAAAACTGATTCTTTTGCCGACCAAAGTAAAGTGGCCAGTGAAATACGATTGATGTCAGGTTGAATTAACTGAAAAGCTTCATGTTCTTTTGCACTGAGAAATTTATACATGATACCCGCTATTTTTTGAGTGGGAATCTCAATGTCAATCCCCACTCTCCTATTCTTACTAACTATGGCTGCCGCAAAATCTCCGCAATGGGAAATGGAGAAATGATATTGCTCATCGGGCAAAAATGGTTTGCGGGTATCTGCAATCTTAATAAGTTCATAAGGAAAACCGGGAAACAGGAACTGCAGTAAAAAACGGCCAGCCAAATGCTGCAGCCTCTTGTGAGGGTGAGTTACATTCCTGTGTTGCGGCACGGTTCCTTTAAAGAATTCTTCTGTTTCTTCTATTTTCCAGATGCCCAAACGGGTTGTTTCGTTGATTTGGTGTTGAAAAAAAATCGGCACAGTTGCTATTTAAGATTGCGTTACGATAATTATCGGAATTAGATTTATTATTGCAATAATTTTCGATTCCGTCATTGCATCAATTGAATTGCTGAATAAAGATATGCAGTACAAGAGTGCGACGCAAGGAACGGCGAATAGAATTGCTAAAGCTAATTACAAAAAAGATAATAAATGATTCTTTCTGATTCCCGGATCGTTGAGGAAATTGAAAAAGGAACAATTAAAATTTCTCCCTATAACAGGGATTACCTTGGCAGTAATAGTTATGATGTACACCTGGGTAAAACATTGGCTACTTATAATGAACATATCCTTGATGCAAAAAAGCATAACCAGATTAATTACTTCGAAATTCCTGAAGATGGGTTTGTACTTTATCCTCATATTTTTTATCTGGGAGTTACCGAAGAATACACAGAGACCCATGCTCATGTTCCTTTCCTGGAAGGCAAATCATCCACCGGTCGTTTAGGGATAGACATTCATGCCACTGCCGGTAAAGGCGATGTGGGTTTTTGCGGACACTGGACATTGGAAATTTCAGTAAAACAACCGGTGAAAGTGTATAAAGGAATGCCTGTTGGTCAGCTTATTTATTTCCCCGTAGATGGTGAAATTGAAATTGCTTACAATAAAAAGAAAGATGCTAAGTACAGCGGGCAAGGAGATAAACCAGTTGAGAGTATGATGTGGAAAAATAAGTTTTAGCAGCCTGGCCCCCTAAATCCCCCACGGGGACTTGCCAGCTCACAATACCAAAAAGCTGAAATAATATTATTTATTTGGATTTATTCTAATTATAAAATGGAATAACAAATTGTTTGGATATGTACTAAAGTACCGCTCCTTCCCTGCAGGAAAAGGAGAAGGCGCCTGCCTTTTTGCAGGCAGGGATGGGGCCAGAGCTTTAAAGACTTTCCTTTCCAAATTTTTTATAATAGGCCATTAAAAAAGCTACCACCCGATTATAAGATCTTTTACCTTCCGGCTGGTTATTTGCCTGAAGGTAACCACTATATATCCATGTAATAATTGGCTCGATAGGGTTTTTATATTTCCTGAAAAAATCCCGGTACTCTTTGATATCTTTTTTTACCTGGGGATGTAATTTTTCATAATAAGATTTTGCTATCATGGAATCCTTCTGATATAATTCGCTGATTGTATAATTATACATATCAAAATACATCGAGTATCTGAAAATATTGGATGGATATGTGCGGCAGGCAAGAAAACCAACAAAGTTGGCTTCATTCTCCTTAGCATATCCTAATTGATGTGCTACTTCGTGTGCAGCCACATAAGGTTCCATGAAACGGGGAATTGTAGTGTTTACCTGACCCTCTCCTGAAAATGGATTATAGTAGCCCTGAAAACCAAATATATTTCCTAAATAACTGAATATAGAAGGTTTAATGGATTGCGGATTGTAGGAAAGATATGGGAAACTGTTTACGGCATATAAATAAGCCTCTGTTGTTTTTTCAAAAAGAATTCTTTTACGATCGAAAGTGTCTCTTTGCTTTTCACTGACTGTCGATGCATATATATTCAATCTTT
Organism: Sphingobacteriales bacterium; assembly: GCA_023251235.1. Taxonomy (GTDB): domain Bacteria; phylum Bacteroidota; class Bacteroidia; order Chitinophagales; family Chitinophagaceae; genus VBAS01. The sequence goes on from JAHEZE010000050.1 coordinate 12,369, forward strand.
GTTGTAAAAAGCCAGTCAAAGTATCTATATCCTGAACTGTATAAGAAGCCATTTCAAGACCAAGTTGGTAGGTGATGCCTTTGCGACTATAATTTAATCCCCAAAGCGCATAAAAGAAAACATATAGAAAAAGAAAGAAGAAGATGATTTGCTTCAACCCGGTAAGCAGATATTGACGGTTGATATTCTTTTTAATAATAGCCTTTCCTAACTGCCAGGTTTTTATAACAATGACAATTGAAAGAAAGGCATAAAACAAGTCACCAATACTAAAAGGGATCCACCCAAAAATTCCCCGTTGCACTTTTGAAATAATAGGATAAATATTAGTAGAATAATTCTCCTCTACCCAAAGTGGCTCGGTTGATGCAAACTTGATAAGCAGGGCCATTGCAATGAGTAATACCCAACTCCATGCTTTCATTATCTTTCCAAATAACTTACTAAGAAACTGCTGCAATCGTTTTGTTTTTAAGTAACTTAAGAATGAGGGTGTTAAGTTAAGAATAGCGTTGAAAATAATCCAATTTCATTTAAAAACTTCATGTTAATTCCCCTACCTTTGCCTCCCGAAATTCCGAAGCCCGGGAACGGATTAAAAGTTATGTGTTATGAGCCATCGACGGGAGTTTGAGATAGCTTTTGTTGGATTGAAACCCGGGGTTCATGAATATGAGTATGAAATTCATGATAAGTTCTTTGAGGAGTTCCAACAGCAGGATTTCCGGAATTGTAATTCAAATATTAAATTAAGTCTTGATAAAAAGACCGGTTTTATGTTGCTAAAGTTTGAAATTGGCGGAACCCTGGAAGTAAACTGTGATCGTTGTAACAGTAATTTGCCATTAGAATTATGGGATGAATTCAATATTACCGTAAAGATGGTGGATGATTCTGATTTGATGAATGAACAGGAAGAAGATCCTGACGTATATTACATCAACCGAAGTGAAAGTCATATTGATGTGGCTAACTGGATATATGAATTCATCAACCTTAGTATTCCAATGCATAAGACTTGTGATTTTGAAAAAATGGATGGCCCTTTTTGCAACAAATTGGCAATAGAAGTATTGAAAAAAATGGAACCCGAAGAAAAAGTGATAAAAGATAATCCGATCTGGAAAGGATTGCAAAAATTTAAAGACCTGGATAACTGATTGTGAATAGTGAGTGGTCAATAGTGAATGAATTTCATTGACAATTACCAATTCACATTTGACGAAATATTTTTAGAGATTTTAAAAATCGATATATGCCAAATCCCAAACGCCGGCACAGTCAGCAAAGAAGTGCCAAAAGAAGAACACACTATAAGGCTGTTGAAGCTACATTAAGCACTGACAGCACTACTGGTGAAACCCACATGAGGCATCGTGCCCATGAAAGTGAAGGTAAACTTTACTACAAAGGCAAGCTGGTGAGTGAAAAAACACCGGTAAAAAAATAATCGCCAAATTTCAAACAATTAACCTGGTTGCTCCGAAGGACAACAAACTCCTTCAGAGAGTCCTTGAACCAGTAGGTTGCATTCCAAATTCCATATAGTAGCATTATTTCTTCAGAGTTTTTGGTGCCGGTATTTATCAGGAATGATTTTTGAAATTTGTACATTGTACCTGTAATGAATATTGGACTTGATATGATGGGTGGCGACCTTGCTCCTTTAGAAGCAGTAAAAGGAGTTCAACAATTTTTAACTGAAGAAAATTCCTCTGCCGTTCTTTTCTTAATTGGTGATCAATCAAAAACAGAACCTCTTTTAACAGAATTCAACTTTCCTGTTGACAGAGTTAAGCTAATTCATGCTGAGCAAGTGATTGACATGCATGAGCATCCCACAAAAGCTTTAAAAGAAAAACAAAAATCTTCAATTGCTGTTGGGTTTCACTTATTAGCAAGCGGTAAAACTGATGCTTTTATTAGTGCAGGAAACACAGGGGCCATGTTGGTAGGAGCATTGTTCAGTATAAAGGCGATTAAAGGGGTTTTGAGGCCCACTATTTCTACAATTATTCCTAAAGAAAATGGAGCAACAGGAATTCTGCTGGATGTAGGATTAAATGCTGATTGCAAACCAGAACAGCTGAATCAATTTGCAGTCATGGGTAGTGTATTTGCCAAAATGATTCTGGGAATTGAAAATCCCAGAGTGGGATTAATGAATGTAGGTGAAGAAGAAGGAAAAGGAAATATTCTTACACAGGCAACTTTCCCTTTATTAAAAGAAAATAAGCATATCCATTTTATTGGTAATATAGAGGGGCGTGATGTGCTGATGGATAAAGCAGATGTAATGGTATGCGAAGGGTTTACCGGCAATATCATTCTTAAGCTTGCTGAAACACTTTATGAGATAACTCAAAGAAAAAATATACAACACGAATATTTTGACCGGTTTAATTTCGAAATCTACGGGGGCACACCAGTCTTAGGTGTAAACAAACCCGTTATTATCGGTCATGGCATCTCACATGGTATAGCCTTTAAGAACATGATTGTACTGGCACAAAAAATGATAGAAAAGAAAGTGATGGAAAAAATGAAGGAAGAGTTACAATAGAATCCTGTCCCCCTTTATACTGTTATCATAATAAGTCTCGATTATTTTTATGGCTCCACCATGCAGCATTTATTCATCATCCTATTGATTTAATTTCAGTGTTCCTGCTTAAATAATCTTATTGAAAGCCTTACTGAATGGAAGTTATATAAGAAGTTTGTGTAGTGAAAATCAACTTTTATTTTTGTGAATAACAGTTTGAAATAATTTTGGCCTGATAGGCCCCCAGCTGTATTTTTGCACTCCCAAAACAAAAAGATTATTTCGAAGCTCAGTTTGCAAAGCTTCCCGATAAAATCGGGAGAATAAAAGATTCAGAGATAAAGAAGTTTTCAAATTGTTCTTATAATTATTCAGGTAGATCTCGTAGCTCAGTTGGTAGAGCACAACACTTTTAATGTTGGGGCCCAGGGTTCGAGTCCCTGCGGGATCACTAAGAAAAGCCTCCTCATCAGGGAGGCTTTTCTTTTACTTAATTTTTTAAAGTAGGTTTGTCTTCAATTACTCAGACCTATGTCTTCCTTTTTTAAAGATAAAGTTGTAGTGGTAACGGGCGGAACTGATGGAATTGGTAAAGCTCTTGTAGAAGAACTAATTGATATTGGAGCAAAAGTTTCCACCTGTGGCAGAAATCATGATAAACTATACCTGTTACAAACACAGCATCCATCTGCCCCTCTTCATACGATGGTGGCCGATGTAAGTAGTGAGAATGACTGTCGCCGCCTGATGGAAATGACAGTTAAAATTTTTGGCACTATTGATATTCTTCTTAATAATGCCGGCATTTCCATGAGGTCAGAATTAATAGATGCATCTGTTGATGTTATCAGGAAAGTTATGGATATTAATTTTTTTGGCACCGTTAACTGTACGAAATACGCTTTACCTTATATAATAGAAAAGAAAGGTACAATTGTCGGGGTTTCATCCATAGCTGGTTATCGTGGTCTACCGGGCCGCAGTGGTTACTCTGCTTCCAAATTTGCATTACAAGGCTGGCTCGAAGCTATTAAAACTGAATTAAAGGATAAAGGCGTCCATGTTATGTGGGTATGCCCCGGCTTTACTACTTCCAACATACGGAATGCTGCTCTGACAAAAGAAGGAGAAGAACAGGGATCAAGTCCCATGGATGAAGGCAACATGATGAGTGCTCAGGAATGTGCACGCCGGATCTTAGTAGCAATTGAGAAAAAGAAACGGTCTGTTGTTATGACTTTTACCGGTAAGAGAGCAGTTTTTATGAATAAGTTTTTTCCTAAACAGACAGATAGTCTTATTCATAAATTTTATTATAAGGATGGGAAGTTGATAAAATGATTTTAAATTTCAGATTTGACTATAAATAAAAAAATATCTGTTCCCGCATTAAATTTACATCGCGGAAAATATAAAATCTGCCCGAAGGGCTCCTTCGGAGAAATCTAAAATCTGCAATGCCTCTTATTACACTTACATCAGATATTGGTAACCAGGACTACCTCGCCGGGGCAGTAAAGGCAAAGCTGTTATCTATAAACCCGAACTTCAACCTGGTAGATATTTCCCATAACATTTCTCCCTTTAACTATCCGCAAGCTGCGTATGTATGCAGAAGTGCAATAAAAAATTTTCCTGACTTTACTTTTCATATAATCCTGGTAAATTTTTTTGAGAAAAAACCGGAACAGCTTTTACTTATTTTTCATAATAATCAATACCTGCTATGTGCAGATAACGGATTGCTGACAATGATACTGGAAGAAAAACCAGAGATGGTGATCGGTATTCCCCTGGAAAAAAATGAGAACAAAAACACTTTGTATTGTGTAGGAGTTTTCGGCAATGTAATCAACCAGCTTATCAATGGTGAATCCATTCAAAATATCGGCCTGCCTGATGTAAATTATATTGAAAAGAACCCCCTGCGTCCGGCCAAAGGAGATGACTGGATTGACGGTCAAATAATTTTTATTGACAATTTTGAAAATGTTGTTGTCAATATTACCCACGAGGAATTTGAAAGACAGCGCAAAGGCAGACATTTCAAAATTGCTTTTAAAAGAGATGAAGTCATTGAACGCATCAGCGAAAGCTATGCCGATGTACCGGAAGGTGAAAAGTTGGCTTTATTTAACAGCGCCGGATATCTTGAAATTGCCATTAACAAAGGAAATGCCGCCGGTTTGCTTGGCCTGAAAGGTTTTTCTGAAAAAAGCAGTCAATCAAAACAGATCTTACAGAATCAATTATATTATCAGACAGTAAGGGTAAGCTTTGTGTAAAAAAATTATATTGATTATGCAAAGAATTGCTGTAGATATGGATGGAGTAATAGCAGATATTACCGAACAATTTTTTCTATACGATGAAAAGGATTTTGGCAAAAGGAAATTATTGGAAGAAGTAATGGGCATAAAAGAACTGGAAGCATTTCCTCATTCCAGAAAGTATGTATACAGGAAAGGATTTTTCAGAACTGCACCTGTAGTAAAAGACAGCAGGGAAATAGTATCTGAATTGAATAAACTATATGAAGTATTCATCGTTTCGGCTGCCACTGAGTTTCCTCAAAGTCTTTCTGAAAAACAAGAATGGTTGAATGAACACTTTCCATTTATTCAATGGCAGCAAATTGTTTTTTGCGGACTTAAAACAATAATTGACGCCGACATCATGATAGATGATCATTTTAAAAACCTGGATCATTTCACGGGTTCCACATTACTTTTCTCTCAGCCACACAATCTTCACCAGAATGAAGGCAGACATAAGCGAGTTCACTCCTGGAAGGAAATTGCCTCTCACCTTTTATAGTTAATATCCTCATACCTTTATTTTACAGGTTCCGGTTCATTTTATAATTTGTTTTAACTACCAGAAAGGCGAAATCTACTTTTGAACCCCTATTTTTGCCTCTTTCAAAACCAACCCTTTATGAATTTCAGGAAAGTAAACAACATTACCGGCTGGATAATATTTCTGATCGCCACAGCTACCTATACGCTTACCCGTGAAGCCACTGCCAGCTTGTGGGATTGCGGAGAATTTATTGCCTGTGCAAATGAAATCGGAATACCACACCCTCCGGGTTCTCCTCTTTTTACAATGCTTGGCCGTTTATTCATTGTAATATTCAGTGGAGGAAACGATGCTCATGTAGCCCAGGCTGTTAATTTAATGAGTGCCGTTGCCAGTGGATTCACCATATTATTTCTTTTCTGGACCATCACCCATTTTGCCCGCAAAATGTTTGTAAACCATGGTGAGGGTTTAAATGCTCAACAAATTTTTACGGTAATGACTGCCGGTGTTATTGGTGGTTTAGCTTATACATTCAGCGATTCATTCTGGTTCAGTGCAGTGGAAGGTGAGGTATATGCACTTTCTTCATTCTTTACTGCGCTTCTTATTTGGGCTATGCTGAAATGGGAGCATGCTTATGAATTAGCTAAGGGAGATGATGAAAAGAACAGGGCTGACAGATGGATTGTATTTATCTTTTTTATGATGGGCCTTTCCATTACTGTTCACTTGCTGAACCTCCTTACCATTCCTGCCATTGTAATGATCTACTACTATAAAAAACATACACAAACTTTAAATAAAGGAATTCTTGCATTTATAATTAGCTGCGCACTTACAGGACTTACTTTACTGGGTATGGTTTACCTTATACCTAAATGGTCAGCTACATTTGACCGCATCTTTGTAAATAGTTTAGGGCTTCCCTTTTTCTCTGGGTTTACTTTTTTTTATATACTACTTGCAGCCTTATGCTGGATAGGATTAAAATGGGCCGGTAAAAAAAGATTTGCTGCCCTGAGGCTTGCTATCTGGTGTTTTATTTTCATGATGTTAGGCTATTCCACTTATGTCACTACATTGATTCGCTCTAATGCCAACCCTGGCATCGACATGAGTAATGTAGATAATCCCATGAGTCTTGCTTCTTATTTTGGACGGGAACAATACGGAGCAGCGCCTATTTTATATGGGCCTCATTTTGCCGCCATGCCTGCTGATGAGGACAATAATGGATATTATGATTATAAGAAAAAAGCAATGAAGTGGGGCAAGCTTGGAAATAAATATGTGGAGTTAGGCTATGATATGGAGCCTGTTTATGATAAAAAAGATATGATGATTTTTCCCAGGATCTGGGATGTAATGGATCAACAGGATCATCTTCGCTTTTATGCCAGTTGGCTTGGTAAAGAACAATACCAGGATCCTTCAACAGGAAGGATCCGATATGAAGCCCCGACTTATGCTGATAATATAAATTGGTTCTTCAGCTACCAGATGTCGCTCATGTACTGGAGATATTTTATGTGGAATTTTTCCGGCAAGCAGAATGACATTCAAGGTTTGGGCAACAGGCGGGATGGCAATTGGCAAACCGGAATTTCAATTATTGACAAACAAATGCTGGGCGATCAGAGTAAACTGCCTGATTCATTAAAAAACAACAAAGCGAACAATAAACTTTTCCTGCTGCCCTTCTTACTTGGAATATTGGGTTGTGTTTATCAATATATCAGAAACAAAAAAGATTGGCTTATAAACTTCCTGCTATTTTTCTTTACCGGCATTGCAATCGGTATTTATCTGAACATGCCCGGCAATCAGCCCCGAGAAAGGGATTATGCATTTGTAGGATCTTTTTATGCATATGCCATCTGGATTGGCCTGGCAGTGGTAGCCTTTGTTAAACTGGTAAAAGAAACCAAACTGAATTTTACCAATACTCTTATTTATGGATCAGCGTTAACATTTGTACTTACTGCTTTCAGCCTGATGAATTTCCCGGGTGGTGCTATTCTCAAAACATCATTATTGGTAACAGCTCTATTTGCATTATTTGTTACGGCAATTAATTATTTATTAAAAGCCATTTCTTCAAAAGGTAGTAATGAAAAAATGGTAAATATAGCCGTGGCTGTTGTTTGTTTGATTGCCCCGGTAATGATGGCCAACCAGGAATGGGATGATCATGACCGCAGTAAGAAAACATTGGCAAGAGACAATGCAAAGAATTACCTGGAAAGTTGCGCCCCAAATGCTATACTTTTCACTTTCGGGGATAATGATACATATCCTCTTTGGTATGCCCAGGAAGTGGAAAAGGTTCGACAGGATATCCGCATCATTAATACCAGCTTATTAGGTATTGATTGGTACATTAACCAGCTCCGGTACAAAGTGAACAATAGTGACTCTTTGGACGTTATCTGGAATCCGGAACAGATCATGGGCATTAACAGGCAATACCTTCAGTATGTGGCTGCACCCAATGTGCCCAAGGAAAGTTATTTTGATCTGTATGACCTGATGAAAAATGTATTGGGTGAAGGTGAAAATATAAGCTCCTTCCCGACAAAACGTTTTAAAGTTCCTGTCGATACATCTTTGGTTAGAAAAAATGGAACAGTAAATGTTGGTGATTCAGTATACAATGAAATACTTTTTGAATTACCGAAGAATGACCTGACAAGGGATGAACTGATTATCCTTAATGTCATTGCTTCGAATGCATGGAAAAGGCCTATCTATTTTACATCTTTTTATGATCAGCTTGGTTTTCAAAAATATCTAAGAAAAGACGGAATTACTTACAGGCTTGTTCCTATTGCAACCGGTGGGCAGGTGAATACTGATTGGATGATGAATAATCTGATGACTAAATTTTCCAGCGGCAATGCCCAGACAAAAGGAGTTTATTTTGATGAGGAAAACCGCAGGCACCTGATGGGTCTTCGACAGTCATTTGGAGAGTTGGCAAAAGATTTGGTGGCGAAAGGAAGAATAGAAGATGCAAAAAAAGTGGTGATGAAAGCTGACAGTCTTATTCCAGATATCAATGTACCATATGGAATACCCAGCCGGTATGAATTACATAACCAGGCATCATTCATCTTGCTTGAAGCAGCTTACCAGGCTGATGTAAAAGATGTAGCAGCTAAAATGAGTAAATCATTAAATAAAGACATGAACCAGCAATTAAACTATTATGCCTCGCTGGGTGATGATATGTCAAGAAAGCAATTAGATGATCTGCTGAGCCGGTATACCCAGATGAAATATATGGCACAAAGCAATGAGCAAAGAAACCAGGCAGAAGGTTTTTATTTGTCCAACCTCAGCAAAAACCAGGATGGGTTAGCATATGAAATAGCCAGGACTTATGATATTTATCAATATACAAAACAAACGGATGAAAAATATAACCCTCAGCCTAAAGCAGCCGCAGATAGCTTGAAATTAAAACCCGATACAACTATTAAAAAGACTGATACTTCGAAGAAAAAATAAACGCATATATATTAAAAAAAATTACAAGTCTCCCGGAAGGAGACTTTTTTTAACGGCATTTTCATTCAATTAAATTGTAATTTGCCTTCCCTGATTTATGATCGGACATCACTTTAAAAATTTTGATCCCAATGAAGGAGGGAAATCTCAGTTTGATCAACTGCTTGAACTTTTTATGCAGTTGCTTACATATACAAGCGGAGATGTAGCCGAGGCAATGAGCTGGTTGAATGAACTGGATAAAAAATATGAATTGACCGATGATGAATACGGTATGGGAGATTTTATTGAAGACCTGAAAGAAAAAGGATTTATTACAGAGAATAATGAAAAAGGTGAAATCAGGATTACTCCGAAAACCGAGCAGGGCATTCGAAAAAGAAGCCTGGAAGAAATATTCGGTAAGCTGAAGAAAACAAAAAAAGGGGATCACCACAGTTTTAAACCCGGACAGGGAGATGAAGTAAATCCCGAAACAAGGTCCTTTCAGTTTGGAGATATGCTGGAGCAAATTGATTTTACAGAAAGCATTCGTAATGCACAGATTAATCATGGCATTGAAAGCTTTAATATGCAGGAAGATGATCTGAGTATCAGAGAAACAGATTTCAAAGCGCAAACTTCTACTGTATTAATGATTGATGTTTCCCATTCGATGATCTTATATGGGGAAGAC
>JAHEZE010000051.1 GCA_023251235.1 Sphingobacteriales bacterium
ATATTCTCTTTCCATTTATCCAGCCATTTTAAATAATCATTTCCAAGCCCTGCTTTTACCAACGCCATGTGTAAATAATATTTAAAATAAATTGATGCAGGCGATAAGGAATGATCAGCCAATAATTTTTTTGCAAGTTCAGTTGATTCTTTACCTTTTAAAGTTCCGGTAAGTATTGCAAGTGTATTGGCATGTTGGGAGTAAAGATTTTTATCCCGGGTATCTGCAAACATTTTCTTTTCGTTGCTCCAGTAGTTCTTTTGAATTGTTTGCTGAAGCTGTGCAGCCTTTTTTTGATAATCAGCCGCTATGGCTGAAGAGCCCAATTGCAATTCAAGTTTTGATGCAATCTGTAATGCCCAGAGAAATTGAAAATCCAACAGGGAAGAACTGCCATCTTTTCCTATTGGTCCCACGCCGCCATCCCAATTTTTGTTCTCTACCCAATCTGTATAAATCCAGTAAGGAACATTTTTTAATGAACCATCTTTTTGCTGATACTTGCTGAAAAACCATAACACATCACTGATGCCCTGCAGTTTGTCTTTTACAAATGCACTATCGCCACGGTACATCCAGTAATCATTCACCATGCCGATATACCAGAGTGAGAAGGTCGGAATTTGCTGAGGGGAGAAAGAAGGATGTCGACTGAGAGTAATGCCTTCTGCCATTCTCGAATGATCCATTTGAGTAATTGCATTTTTTACCAGGCGATCATCGCCGCTATTATATAAAGAAACCAAAGCCTGAATTCGGCTATCGCCTATGTATTGCAGTTGCTCGTAATATGGACAATCCATGTATGTTTCCATGGCACAGGATCTTGCTGTTCTCCACCCGGTTTCAAATATTTTATCCAGCATTTTATCCTTTGCATCAAAACCTGCATTCAGCTTAAATGGATAGCCTGTAAATAAATTATAAATATCATCAATGAAAAGTGGCTCTTGTTTTGTTGTGATGTTTACCTGCACATAGCGGAATGTTCGCCAGCTAAGTGTAGTGAATTGCTGATGACCTGTTCCATTAGAAATGATACTGTCTTTTCTTCCCGAAATAATTTTTCCTTCCACTTCATTTCTGTTTCCTTTTTTAAAAGTTTTGCCGGGGCCATCAGGTTTCTCATTAAACAAAGCTTCTGCATAAATTATAGAGATGGCCGCATTATCCCCTTTACTGAAATTAAATACCGGGTAAGCATCAGAAAGAAAAGATTGATCAAGAAGAAATGAAATTCTTGTATTTGCAGGAATGGAAAACTCTGTTTTTGCAGAAGGAAAAGAAATCGGAAGGGTGATGCCTTCTGATTTTCTAACGGAATAAAAACGCTGCTCAGTCAATTCCATTTGCGGCAATGTAGATGGAACAAGCATCCATCCTGTTATATCACTATTACCTTTAGGCGTGGCCCCTCTCCACCCAACTTTATTTGCCTGTGGCCAATCATTGTCATTAAAATTATTTTTAGTCCAGCCACTTGGCATGGCATGCATATCAATCAACTCGCCGGGGCCAGCAACATAATATGCATTATACCCAATACCATTTATTGGAGTATACGATGAATTCTTTAAACACTTCCAGCTTTCATTTGTATTTAAAATTTCTTCTTTGTCCGTATCACCCTGCAAAAGAAAAGCTGTGCGGTTTGAGATCTGCCCTTCAGGCCGGTTGTCTCCTTCATTCCAAACAATAGCTGCAACTGTATTCTTCCCTTGTAAAAGATATGGAGCAATATCAACCGTTTCATAATTCCAGTAAAACAAATCACCCCTTGCCGGACCAAGCAAAACTAATTTTTCATTTACAAAAAATTTATAACGGGTGTCCGCCGATACATGAATATTAAATGAGGCTGGTTTATCCGCCAAAGAAATATTTTTCCGGAATAAATACACACCATATCCATTGGCAGAGGTATTAGGAACAGAAATCCAATAAGCCGACCAGGTATTATTCAGCAATGAAGGATTGATGGTTTGCGATAATGCAACAAATGAAAATGACAGGTAAAAAAGAAAACAGTTGAAATATTTTTTCATAAACGAATGTGTCGGATAAGTTTTAAAATATTACTTCGATACTTCAAAATGATATTTTCCTGAACCTATGTTCAGTATAATATAGCCATTTTCTGAACCAGTTACCTGTATTTCTTTTGATGATGAAACAGCCATTCCATTTTCTTTTATCAACTCAACATGGTAAGCAGGCACATACACTGTTGCTTTTGTGTTGGCCGGAATTTCAACATCCAGAATAATTTTATCGTTTTCGGTTTTCCATCCGCTGCTTGCTTTGCCATAATAAGTTTGCAAACTTGCAGAAGCGTTGGTAAGTCCACCACCGATATGCGGTTGTATTCTGATGTGTTTGTATCCCGGCCCGTCATTGTAAGTATCAAGGCCTGCAACTACCCGATACATCCAATCGCCAATAGCGCCGTATGCATAATGGTTAAATGAATTCATGGAAGCCGGTTCAAATGTGCTGTCAGGTCTGATACCATTCCATCTTTCCCAGATAGTAGTGGCTCCCATTTTTACCGGGTACAACCAGGAAGGATAAGTTTCCTGCATGAGCAATGAATAAGCAATATCTGTTTTTCCAAAGCGACTAAGCACATGACATAGATATGGTGTGCCGAGAAAACCTGTAGTAAGATGTGTACCATAGCTTTTAATATTGTCTACAAGTTTTTCAACAGCCTGTGCTCTTAAATTTTCTGGCAGCATGTCAAAATTTAAAGCAAGTACATAAGCAGTTTGGGTTCCTGAAACCAATCTGCCATTCGGTGTAAGATATTCTTTTACAAATGCAGCTTTTACATTTTGTAATAACTGACTATATTTATCAGCATCTTCTTTTTTACCCAACACATTTGCAGTGTTGATCATAATCTGAACAGAATTGGCAAAGAAACATTGTGCTATTAAATATTTATCTGTTACGGCCGATCTTCCATCATTATCATCAAAGGGACGGTAGAATAACCAGTCGCCAAAATGAAAACCTGTGTTCCATAAATTATCCTTGCTTGATTTTTCCATATAACCAACCCATGCTTTCATGCTGTTGTACTGATTCTCCAGAATCTTTTTATCGCCATAAGCCAGGTACATATTCCAGGGAATGATTGTTGCCACATCAGCCCAGCCTGTAGCACCGCCTGCTGTTGGACCAAGCACATTTGGAATTACGAAAGGAACACTGCCACTTTCCATCTGATCTGCTTCCACATCTCTTAACCATTTACTAAAAAAATTATTTACCCCAAAATTGAAAGAAGCAGTTCTTGAAAATGCCTGGGCATCACCTGTCCATCCGAGGCGTTCATCCCTTTGAGGACAATCAGTAGGCACATCCAAAAAATTTCCTCTTTGCCCCCATTGAATATTATGCTGCAGTTGATTGACCAAAGGATTTGATGAAATAAATTCACCCGTAGGTTTCATATCAGAATACAATGCCACGGCTGTAAAGTCTTCAGGTTTTATTTCACCTGAAATTCCTTCAATCTTTATATAACGGAAACCATAAAAAGTAAAATGTGGTTCAAATTTTTCATTGCCATTACCTGATAAAATATAGTTAGCTGTTGCATTTGCAGCACGTAGATTATCCGTATAAAAATTTCCAGCTTTATCTAAAACTTCAGCATGACGGATAGTAATTTTATCTCCTGCATTTCCTTTTGCATTCACCATAACCCAGCCAACAAGGTTCTGCCCGAAATCAATTACTTTTTCTCCTTTTGGTGTTGTAAAATTTTTTACCGGCTTAAATGTTTCATGTTTTTTTACCGGCTCATTGTAAGCAGCTAATAAATTATCAAGAGAATAATTGTCAACTTTCACTCCACTCCATCCTGCATCATTGTAATTATTAGTTGACCATCCTGTTTTTTCTTCACGGGCATCAATTGTTTCTCCATGATAAATTTCTGCAAAACGGATAGAACCGGTAGAAGATTTCCATGATTCATCAGAAACTATTTGCGCCGTACTTCCATCAATGTAAGAAATATTTAATTGAAAAAGTACACCAAGATCTTTTCCATAAATATCTTTATTTCCTCCCCATGCTAAAAAACCCTTATACCAACCGTTACCAACGGAAACACCCAAAGCATTTTTCCCATTGGATAAAAGATCGGTTACATCATACATCTGGTATTGCAATCGTTTATTGTAACTGGTCCAGCCCGGAGTTAAAAATGCATCGCCCACTTTTTTCCCGTTTATCTGTGCTTCATACATTCCATGCGCAGTGATGTATGCAGTTGCAGATGCAATTTTCTTTGAAGAAGAAAAATCTTTTCTGAAATAAACAGCAGGCCTGTTAACAGGATCTTCTGCAAAGCCGGCACTTATCCATTTTGCTTTCCACTCATTCTTATTCAGAAAAGCCATTTGAAAATTTGCGGGACTGCTCCATTCCGAAATTTTACCGGCATTATCCCACACTCTCACCTGCCAACTGTATTTCTTTTCTGACTGCAATTCTTTTCCTGCATAAGGAACCATTACAGAATGTTCAGAAGAAACCTGTCCGCTATTCCAAACAGATATTTTCCCATTCATTACTTTTATTTCATAAGCGGTTTGTGAAATATTTCTTTGATCGCTTACTAATTGCCAACTGAAACGTGGCATTGAAATATCAATTCCAATAGGGTTTGTTCTGTTTTCTGTAAGAAGGTTTTGAACTTTTGTCTGTGCAAATATTGAAAGGCTTACTATCTGCAAACAAAAAAGCAGTTTAATAAAATTCTTCATCAGTTATGTTTTAGTGAAAGTTTGAAAACGATAAGATATGAAAACTTCTGTAAATTAATTTTCCTGTTTTAATTTTATGTTTATGGAAAGATGCCGGAGAGGTTGAACGGGACGGTCTCGAAAACCGTTATACCAGCAATGGTATCGAGGGTTCGAATCCCTCTCTTTCCGCTTTCGCCAAAGGAAGTTTTAATAAAGTTGAAAACCTTTTATGGGGCTTAGGCCGACAAGTCCGCACTCAACCACTGTTGTCCTTCCTATCGGCTGATTGGTTTAACAAAAGAGAGTCTTGATAGCAAATATTTATTAGACTTAATAATTATTCCAGGCCCAGTTCTTTTTGAATCTGCTCCAGCGATCTTCCTTTTGTTTCGGGAACTTTTGTTAACACCCAGATAAGCTGAAGCACCATCATAAATGCAAAGAATGCAAAAATAGGCCAGGGATTATCTTTAAAAACCCCGTTTTTGGCATCTAAAAAAGTTGGGGTGATTAATGTAATTATTGCAGCAAAAACCCAATGTGTGCCGGAGCCAAAAGATTGTCCCATTGATCTGATTTTATTTGGAAATATTTCAGAAATAAAAACCCAGATCACTGCACCTTGACCTACTGCATGTGATGCAATAAATAGTAAAAGAAAGGTCATGAGAAATATGGGGCCTGCACCAGAATAAAAAGACCATGCGACCATGGAAAGACTTAAAATATATCCGAAGGAACCAATTATTAATAATGTTTTTCTTCCGATTCGATCAATTAAATATAGTCCTACGAATGTGAAAATAAGATTAATACCCCCGATGGCAATTGAATTGAATAAAGATTCTTTGGCTGCCAGTCCAGCCCTTTCTAAAATTTCAGGTGCATAATATAAAATGAAATTGATACCCGACCATTGATTGAAAAATGCAATCATAAATGCCAGCCACATAATTGTTTTGTATCTGGAGCTGAAGAAACCGGAAGCTTTACCTGCTGCTGATTCATGCTGAATACTTGTTGTAATAGTTGAAATTACTTCATCAGCATTTTTAACACCCAATTTTTGAAAAACCTTTTTTGCGGCTACCAGATCATTCATTTTCGCAATTAACCAACGGGGGCTTTCAGGTATGCCGAACACCATTACGGTATAAATAAGTGATGGCAGAGCCATTACGCCCAACATCCATCGCCAGTCGTTTGCCCCACCCATTCCTTTTAAAAAATAATTGGATAAAAAAGCAATGAATATTCCGAATACAATATTGAACTGGTACATGGCACCTAAGCGGCCACGGGTTGCCGGTGTTGAAATTTCAGAAATATATGTGGGGGCTACCACGGATGAAACTCCGATACCAATACCGCCAATAAACCGGAAAAAAGAAAATGTATATGGATCCTGTGCAAATGCGGAGCCTAATGCAGAAATGCTGAATAATATTCCAATCCATAACAACACTTTTTTTCTGCCATATTTTTGAATTGGTATTCCTGCCGTTAAAGAACCAAGCACTGTCCCCCACAATGCCATTGACATAATAAAGAAACCATGAAACAAAGTGGAAGTATGCCAGAGATCTTTGATGGGCTGATTGGCTCCGGATATAACGACGGTATCAAATCCAAATATAAACCCGGCAAGTGCAGCAATTAACGAGACTCTTAACGAATAGCCATGACTTTTCATTGAAGTGTTTGCCGATTCCAAATTAGCTTGGGTTTGCATGAATATTCGGTTTGGGTTTTATTTAAAGAATGCCCAATGTAAATAATTTATTCTGACAAAGTCCGGCGCAGTTCAAAAAAGGGTTTCTGGGACCTTTTAATGATAATATTTTAGCCCAAATTGTTTTTGATTGTGGCTTAGTTTTTTTGTAACTTTCATTAATAAATGCTTTGCCAATGAGAAAAGTAACTGATATTTTAAACCGAAAAGGCGCTTCGGCTGTTGCTGTTGCTCCTGATACTAAAGTTATAGATGCTCTGCGCATTATGGCGGATAAAAACATAGGCTCCATCCTGGTAATGGACGGCGGAGAATATCTTGGAATTGTTACAGAACGGGATTACTCAAGAAAAATAGCTCTTGAGAATAAAAATTCAGTTGAGACTATGGTAACAGATATTATGACTTCTGACCTGCCTTCCGTTGGCCCTTTGGACACCATAGAAGAATGCATGCAGTTAATGACTAACAACAATATTCGTTACTTACCGGTCTTTGATCATGACAGAATCTCGGGCATTATTAGTATGAGTGATCTTGTTAAAGAAACTATCCTGGCACAACAGGAAACAATCAATCACCTGGAAAGTTATATTCACTCCAGCCTCTAATTTTTTTGACAACTAAAAACACAAGCTAAACACCCGGCAGGTTGCAGGGTGTTTTTAATTTATCTTAAAAAAATATTATGCAGCCGGCAAAAGTAATAATATTAAACTTCCGTTGCGTCGCACACTTTTGCGTTCTGAAATTGTTTTCAGCCTTTCATATTTGTTAATAAACTCTCAAAGCCTGACTATTGTCATAGGATTACAAACTGCTTATTTCAAATCGCTGTAAATTGCATAGCAATTCAGATATGAAACGGAATAATAAATATCTTTTAATCATGAAAAGTTTTTGGGTAGTTGCCTTTACCGGAATAGCAACACTTATTTCCTGCGCACAAAACAATAATCAAGATAAAAAAATGAATGAATCCACTCAATCAACAAACACTGCCTCCGGTTTTACCGGCAAAACCGATACGGCCACATTTGGTACCGGGTGTTTTTGGTGTACTGAAGCTATTTTTGAGCAGCTTGATGGAGTTATCTCCGTTACATCAGGTTATTCCGGCGGCTCGGTAAAAAATCCTTCCTATGAAGAAGTAAGCAATCATGGAACGGGACATGCGGAATGTGCTCAAATCGTTTATGACCCCTCAAAAATTACTTTCGATGAACTGCTTGAAGTTTTCTGGCAGGTACATGATCCCACAACCCTTAACAGACAAGGCGCTGATGTAGGCCCGCAATACCGAAGTGTAATATTTTACCATAACGATGAACAAAAACAAAAAGGGGAAAAGTATAAAGCTGAATTAGATAAAAGCGGCGCATTTGAAAGACCGATCGTCACCACCCTGGAAGCATTTACCAGGTTTTATACTGCCGAAGAGTACCACCAGGATTATTATGTAAACAATAAAGATAAAAATCCTTATTGCTCCATCGTAATAAGACCAAAGCTTGAAAAATTTGAAAAAGTGTTTAAGGATAAATTAAAGAAGCATTAATTTGAAAATAGTTCAATTACAGAATGGCTCAATAAGTAAAATGAGCCATTTCTGTTTTCACACCCAGCGATTAAAAATGGAATAAAGAAAAATTATTGGATCAGGCGGAAGAAATACAAAAAATCGACTTTACTCATTCAAAAAAAGCAGCGAAGCAATCTGAAGGTTCAATATTTTTACATCGCCGTGCAACCGAAAAGTTAAATTTACAATTCAAATCTTCGTACAATGAATAAATGCTTCAGGAGGATCATAATTATTAATTTTTCATTATTAATTGTTAATTATTCAAACGCACAATACACTCACCAGGACACTCTTCGTGGCACATTGGGCCCGGAAAGAACCTGGTGGAATGTGCTGAAATATGACATAAGTGTAACTCCTGATTATAATTCAAAAACAATAACGGGGAATTCAATCATACAATATAAAGTGGTGGAAGAAACACATTCGGATTATATCCAGATTGATTTGCAGTCACCTTTAAAAGTGGATAACATCTTTTATGATGGTAAGTTATATATTAACTATCCGGGCAAACCCTTTTATAATGAGGGGAACACATGGCATATTCCTTTACCTAAGACATCATTGAATTCTATTCATTCCATCAGTATTGCTTACAGTGGAAAACCCCGCGAAGCCATTAGACCACCATGGGATGGCGGATGGATTTTTACAAAAGATTCATTGGGAAGGCCCTGGATGAGTGTTGCCTGCCAGGGATTAGGCGCCAGCGTATGGTTCCCTTGTAAAGATCATCAGAGTGATGAGCCGGATAATGGTTCAACACTTACCATTATTGCTCCCGATACATTGATGGCAATTGCCAACGGAAGACTAAAAGAAAAAAAATCGTTGGGTAATAGTACAACCTCCTGGATATGGGAAGTAAAAAATCCCATCAACAATTACTCGATTATCCCATATATCGGCAAATATGTAACCTGGCACGAAGATTATGCAGGTGAAAAAGGAAAATTAGATTGCGACTTTTGGGTTCTGGATTATAATCTGCAAAAAGCCAAAAGTCAGTTCAAACAGGTTGCCATGATGTTCCGTGCATTTGAATACTGGTTTGGCCCCTATCCTTTTTATGAAGACGGTTATAAATTAATTGATGCTCCCCACTTGGGAATGGAACACCAGAGTGCGGTAGCTTATGGTAATAAATATGGCAATGGCTATTTAGGCAGAGACTTGTCTGCTTCCGGCTGGGGCCTGCAATGGGATTTTATCATTGTTCATGAAAGCGGACATGAATGGTTTGGCAATAACATCACTACAAATGATGTAGCCGATATGTGGGTACATGAAGGATTTACTAATTATTCAGAAACCATTTTTACCGATTATCATTTTGGAAAAGAAGCTGGCAATGATTATTGCATTGGCACCAGAAAGAGAATACAAAATGATAAACCCATCATTGGCCCATATGGAGTAAACAAAGAAGGTAGCGGAGATATGTATTACAAAGGCGGCAATTTGTTACACACCATCCGGCAGGTAATTGATGATGATGAAAAATTCAGAGGAATCCTAAAAGGATTGAATAAGGACTTTTATCATCAGACAACTACATCAGCAGCAATAGAAAAATATATCTCAGAGAAATCAGGAATAGATTTTTCAAAAATATTTGACCAATACCTGAGAACCATTATGATTCCGGTGTTAGAGTATAAAATTGGCAAATCATCCGTTTCTTACCGTTGGGGCAATTGCGTGGATGGTTTTAATTTAAGGATAAAACTGATAGATGATACCTGGCTGGATCCATCCACTCAATGGAAAGAAATACCTATAAAAGAAAATTTTAAGAATGAAATCGAAGTAAACAGGAACTTTTACATCATGGTAAAGAAAGTTGATTAATCAGGAACAATTGAATTGAAAAATTTTGAAATTGATTTAATCTGCTTCTTAAAAATTCCCGATTTCCCAATTTCAAAATTCAAATTTACTTTTACCTCATGAGCAACATCCGCAGGCAAAGCATTATTTCCTCCATTCTGATTTATGTTGGCTTTGCTTTTGGCGCCCTGAATACTTATCTCTTTACAAAAGAAGGCGGTTTTACCAAAGAACAATATGGACTTACCGGTGCGTTTATGGCCATTGGTTCCATCATCATGTCAATAGCGGGACTTGGTATGCCGTCATATGTCAATAAGTTTTTCCCTTATTACAAAGATTATCTTCCAAAAAAACAAAACGACCAGGCTACCTGGTCTTTACTGGTAAGCCTATTGGGATTTATATTTGTTATGATCGCCGGGTTGTTTATGAAAAATGTGGCCATACGGGCTTTTGACAATTCACCGCAGATTATTCAATATTATTACTGGCTTTTCCCTTTTGGGTTAGGGCTTACTCTTTTTTCAGTAATGGAAGTACTGGCCTGGCATCATCATAAATCTGTTCTTTCCAATTTTCTGAAAGAAGTGCAATTCCGGGTTTTTGTAACCATTCTGTTTGTTTTAGTCAGTGTTAAATTAATTTCTGACTTTGATATTTTTATTAAGATCTATTCATTCCTGTATCTCTTTCTTGCATTATTGCTTTTTCTGTACCTTATTAGTTCCGGAAAAATAAGTATTACATTTTCTGTAAGCAAAGTAACCAGAAGGCTCTTTAAAAAAATTCTTACTCTTTGTGCATTCATTTGGGGCGGCACGCTTGTTTATAATCTTGCTGCCGTTGCCGACACTATCATTATTATTGGAATATTCCCTGATGGCGTAGCGATGGCAGGCCTTTTTACCTTTGCACAATACCTTACCAGTCTTATCCAGGCACCACAGCGAAGTATTGTTGCTGCATCCGTAGCTCACTTATCACAGGCATGGAAAGACAAGGATTATGAAAAAATCAACCGCATTTATCAACGATCGTCGATCAATCAACTCATTTTTTCCGTCGGCATGTTCTGTCTTATCTGGCTTAATTATAATGATGCGATTATTTCATTTAACATGCAGCAGGATTATCTCGCTGCCATAAATGTTTTTCTTTTCATGGGCCTGGTAAAAATTGTAGATATGGGAACTGGTGTAAGCGGACAAATAATTGCCACTTCTACTTACTGGCGATTTGATTTTACCACCGGTATTATTTTACTGGCGATTACTTTACCGCTTACATGGATATTGACCAAAAAACTTGGATTAGTAGGACCGGCGATTTCAAACCTGATTTCTTTTTCTGTTTATAATTTTATTCGCTACCTTTTTCTTCTCAGAAAGTTCAAGATGCAGCCTTTTACACGGAAAAGTATATTAGCACTTCTGCTTGCCTTGGCTTGTTATGGAATTTGCTATTTCTTGTTTGTAAATAACCAGGGAATTGAATGGATGATCTTTAGGAGTAGCTTATTCCTGGTACTCTTTGGAACCGGAACTTATTATTTAAAACTTACTCCGGATATGAAAGCTGTTTTAGAAACTCTAAAAAATAAATTATTATCCCGAAAATGAGATTAAAAATTATTGATTTTTAATTGCTGATTACTGTCCGTTAGTAACCACTTCCTGATCCTTAATTCTTCCCACTGCAATAAAACGGCGAACCCAGTACTGCTCATACATATCATTGATCGCCACCCCTCCGCTCGAAGATGAATGTACAAATTTGTTATTTTGAAGATAGACACCGACATGCGAAACACCGCCACGGGTATTGAAAAAAATAAGATCACCTTCTTTTAATTCGGTTCTGGATATACGGTTGGTATTTCTATATTGTTCTCTTGCTGTTCTTGGTAAATTGATACCGTAAACAAATGAAAACAGGAATCGGGAGAAAGCAGAGCAATCAATCCCGCGTTTTGTAGTACCGCCAAGCCGATATGGAGTTCCATACCAGTCGTCAATAAACTCTATCATTCTGACATTTTTTACTTCTTCTGCAGATGTATTCAACAGGCCAGAATATTTTATTTGAAGTGGCGAAAGGTTTTCAATTGTTTGACCAGAGAATAAAGTTTTTTCTTTCGATAGAGTTTCAGATTTTTCAAGAGAGGCTGTATTCTCTTCTTTTACAATTTTATCAGCTCCGGATTTAACGGGTAGGGATGTTTGATCTAAAAATTTAGCTTCTTTTTTTTCCGGTGAAACAACTGAAGAAGAAACCGGGGCTCTGCTATTTGTAGCAGTCTTAAGGCTGGTACAACTGGCCAGTAATAATATGCAAATGGAATATAACAGAATCTTTTTCTGCATGAATTGTTTTACTTAGGTTGAATTCAGAGGGCAGAGGCAAAAAATCCTGCCATTTGGCAGGATGACAAAAATATAAAATTTTTCTCCCTTTTGTGGATATTATTTAAACGAAATTTGTTAAAGCAAATTGTCAATCTCTTTTATTTGTAAAGAATAATTGAAAATAAGGAACATAAATCCAATAGATACCGATCATTTAATTAATTTACCGTCATATCTACCCATTTAACATGAAGTTTTCTCACCTGCACGTCCATACTCAATTTTCCTTACTCGACGGAGCCGCTTCTATTCAAAAACTTTATCAGAAGGCCATTGATGATAACATGCCGGCGCTTGCCATATCAGATCATGGTAATATGTTCGGTGTCTTTGAATTTGTAGCAGAAGCACATAAGCATAAAGATGAAAAGGGCAACCTGAAAATTAAACCCATTGTGGGTTGTGAATTTTATATCACACTGGACCGACATCGCAAAGCGTTTACAAAAGATGAAAAAGATCCGCGGCATCACCAGATCCTGCTTGCCAAAAATGAAATTGGTTACCGTAATCTTATAAAATTAACTTCTCTTGGATTTATTGAGGGAATGTATGGTAAGTATCCCCGTATTGACAAGGAACTTATCTTACAATATCACGAAGGACTGATTGCAACCACCTGTTGCCTTGGCGCACTGGTGCCGCAGGCCATTTTGAAAAAATCAGAAGAAGCGGCAGAAAAAGAATTCAAATGGTGGCTGGATATTTTCGGCGAAGATTATTATGTGGAATTTCAGCGACACGGTATGAAAGAACAGGATAAAGTAAATGAAGTATTAATAAAATTTGCACGCAAATACGGAGTCAAGATCATTGCCAGCAATGATTCACATTATGTAGAACAAACTGATTTTACCGCCCATGATATTCTACTTTGCATTAATACAGGGGAAAAAATTTCGACTCCGGCATTAAGAGAATTTTCCGATGATGATGTGATGGTGAAAGACAAACGGTTTGCATTTCCCAACGACCAGTTTTATTTTAAAAAGACTGCAGAAATGCAAAAAATATTTGCTGATCTTCCGGAAGCCATTGATAACAGCAATGAGGTAGTAGATAAAATTGCGGAACTCGATTTAAAAAAAGACATTCTTCTTCCTGCCTTTCCTATTCCAAAAGAATATGAAATTCATACAAAATCAGAATCAATAGGAAAATATGTAGTGGCCCCTGATGCGCTTAATCAATGGGAATACCTGAAACATATAACCTATGAAGGTGTAAAAAAAAGGTATAGCGAAATAAGTGATGAGTTAAAAGAAAGAATAGAATTTGAATTATTTACTATCAAAACCATGGGCTTTGCCGGATATTTCTTAATTGTTGGTGATTTTATTCAGGCCGGAAGAGATTTGGGCGTGTTAGTGGGACCCGGCCGGGGTTCAGCAGCGGGTAGTGTGGTAGCTTATTGCATTGGTATTACCAATATTGATCCGATCAAATACAATTTACTTTTTGAAAGATTCCTGAACCCCGACCGTAAATCAATGCCCGATATTGATACTGACTTTGATGATTTGGGTCGCCAAAAAGTAATTGATTACGTTGTAAATAAATATGGCAAAAACCAGGTGGCACAGATTATTACTTATGGTACCATGGCAGCCAAGATGAGTATAAAAGATGTTGCCAGAGTAATGGATCTTCCTCTTTCAGATTCGAATGCCCTGACCAAACTTGTGCCTGATCGTCCCGGCATTGAATTAAAAAGAGTGTTGCATGCACCACAAACCAGTAAGGATGGTGAAAAATCACTTGCTGAAAAAGAAGGAGTAGGTCCGGATGAAATGGAGAACGTAAAAAAGCTACGTGAGATATATAACAGCAAAGGAATGCAGAGTGAAGTATTACATGAAGCTGAAATACTGGAAGGTTCAGTACGTAATACCGGTATTCATGCTGCCGGTATCATCATTGCCCCTAAAGATCTTACTGAATTAATTCCGGTTGCCACTTCAAGAGATTCCGAATTATGGGTAACACAGATTGAAGGAAATCAGATTGAAGAAGCCGGAATTATTAAAATGGACTTTCTTGGATTAAAAACTCTGACCATTATTAAACAGGCACTTGAACTGATCAGGCAAAATCATGGAGTAGAAATTGATATTGATAAACTTCCTCTTGATGATGAAAAAACATTCAAACTTTATCAACATGGCGATACCATAGGAACCTTCCAGTTTGAAAGCTCTGGCATGCAGAAATATCTGCGGGAATTAAAACCGGATAAGCTGGATGACCTGATTGCCATGAATGCTCTTTATCGACCAGGGCCCCTTGCTTACATTCCCAAATTCATTGATCGCAAACACGGAAGAGAACCTATAACGTATGATCTTCCTGAAATGGAAGAATATTTGAAAGAAACGTATGGCATTACCGTGTACCAGGAACAGGTAATGTTGCTGGCGCAAAAACTTGGCGATTTCAGTAAAGGAGATGCGGATGTATTGCGGAAAGCAATGGGTAAAAAACAGAAATCTGTTTTGGACAAAATGAAAAATCAATTCATCACCCATGCATCTGCAAAAGGTTTCGGAACCTATACATTAGAAAAGATATGGACAGACTGGGAAGCATTTGCACAATATGCATTCAATAAATCCCACTCTACCTGTTATGCTTATGTGGCTTACCAAACTGCTTACCTGAAAAGTCATTACCCGGCTGAATACATGTCCGCAGTATTGAATAATGCCGGCAGCATTGAAAAAATCACATTCTTTATGGAGGAGTGTAAGAGAATGGGCATAAATGTACTTGGGCCTGATATTAATGAATCAAAAAAAGGGTTTGCCGTAAATCAGAAAGGCGAAATTCGTTTTGGTCTCGGGGGATTAAAAGGGGTTGGTGAGGCTGCAGTGGAAAATATCATTGAAGAAAGAGTAAAGAATGGTATTTTCAAAAATGTATTTGATCTTATTAAACGCATCAATCAGCGCAGCGTTAGTAAAAAAACCTTAGAAAGCCTTGTTTATGCAGGCGCCTTTGACTGTTTTCCCGAACATCATAGGGCTCAATTTTTCTTTATACCGCCTGAAGAAATAAAAACAGGATTGGAACGACTTATCACTTTTGGCCAGGCATTTCAAATGCATACCACGAATACAACGAATACACTTTTTGGCGATCTACCTATGATGATTGAAGTAAAAAATCCAGTATTACCTGATTGCCCGCCATGGCCACTAACCGTTCAACTTGATCACGAAAAAGACGTTACCGGAATGTTCCTCAGTGGTCATCCTTTGGATCATTACAAATTTGAATTAAAACATTACGGAATTACTTCCCTTTCAGAATTCAATGAGTTTCGGGATGCAGTAAATCTTTTTCCTAATACCAACAGGATGTTTCGCCTCGTGGGATTAGTAACCGACGCACAGCATAAAATCTCCCGGAAAGGAAACAAATATGGTTCATTTGTAATAGAAGATTATTCAGGTAAAACCGATCTTGTACTTTGGGGCGATGATTATATCAAATTCACCCCATTTCTTGAACAGGGTAATTCCCTTTTCCTGACAGGTTATTTTAAACAAAGATTTAATACACCTGAATACGAATTCAAAATAGGGAATATCACTATGGTGGAAACGATAAAACGCAGTTTAACGAAACAGGTGAATATAGATGTTCATCCTAAAAATATAACCACCGGGCTTATCAATTTTTTTGAAAATAACGTCAAGAGATTTCCAGGTAGATCTGCGTTAAAGTTAACATTGAATGAACCAAAAACAAATCTCAGAATCAGTCTTGTGACAATGGATACTGGTTTTGAAATGAACGAAGAAATGGTTGAATTTATTGAAAATAACCCAGAGTTGGAAGTACAAGTGGTAACGATGTGAAATTCAAATGAATTCGTAAATCATAAATTACAGCTTTAAAAATCATAAGACTTTTTAACATGATTTGATGCGGGTCATGTTGCATTAATGACAAGTTTGTCACAATATGTGCCATAACTTCGTTGAATAAAATTTTGGGTGTATGTTTGCTGCCCTAATAAAAATTAAATATAAAATAAACTATGGCAAAAGAATTTACAGATGGCAATTTCCAAAATGAAGTTCTGGCTTCAGAAAAATTAACAGTAGTTGATTTCTGGGCTGAATGGTGTGGTCCCTGCCGGGCAATAGGACCCGTAATTGAAGACCTTGCAAAAGAATATGTAGGCAAAATAAATGTTGGAAAAGTCAACGTGGATGTAAATCCAACTATCAGCATGAATTATGGTATTACTTCTATTCCGGCGATTTTGTTTTTCAAAGGCGGCCAGCTGGTCGATAAAATGGTAGGTGCACAACCAAAAGGAAATTTTGTAAAGAAGATTGAATCACATATTTAATACTAAGATTCTCAAATAGAATTAAACCCCGGCACAACCGGGGTTTTGTTTTTTATGGTATCGTTAAATTGAAATTAATGTTGCACCTGCAGGAGAGCTTTTGGATCGTGTTTGTGTTTAAATAAAATTGAAAATAAAATTGAAATAACAAGTGCGTAAACCGAAAATGTCAGCCATATGCCATGCCAGTTTTTAAACCCATCAGGCAAAACATAATATTTATCGATCAAATAACCACTTATTTTACTTCCAAGAAATGCCCCCACTCCATTTGTCATCATCATAAATAATCCTTGTGCACTTGATCTGATTTTTGAATCAGTTTTAGTTTCAATAAATAATGATCCCGAAATATTAAAGAAATCAAAAGCCATTCCATAAACAATACAGGAAAGAATGATCATCCATAAACCATCAGCCGGATTGCCGTATGAAAAAAGACCAAACCGCAATACCCAGGCTAACATGGAAAACAACATGACTTTTTTAATCCCAAATCTTTTAAGGAAAAATGGAATAGTGAGAATAAATACGGTTTCAGAAATTTGAGATATTGACATAATGATTGTAGAATACTTTATTACGAATGAATCAATGTACTGAGGGCTGTTTTTAAAATCATCCAAATAAGAATCGCCATACATATTGGTTAATTGTAAGGCTGCGCCCAAAAACATTGAAAAAATAAAAAATAAAGCCATTTTATAATTCGCAAACAGTTTAAAAGCAGTTAAACCCAACTGTTCAATAATTGATGCGTCTTTTGCAATTGTTTTTTGAGGAGGACAGGCAGGTAAAGAAAAAGAATATAGCCCCAGAATTATAGCACCGGCTCCTGCTATCAGAAATTGATTTGAATTTGCTTTACTTCCGGTAAGATTGGTGATCCACATAGCCACAATAAAGCCGATGGTTCCCCAAACACGAATAGGAGGAAAGACTTTTACAACATCATAACTGTTATTTTTTAGAATATTGTAGGCAATTGAATTAGATAAGGAAATGGTTGGCATATAACAAATCATTGCCCCAAAAATTACATAATACAATGTATCAGGATTATTTACAGATGGAACATAAAACAATATCATCCCATACAAAATGTGTAAGATTCCGTAAAGCTTTTCCGCATTCAGCCATTTATCGGCAATGATACCTGCAAGGGCGGGCATGAAAAGTGAAGAGAGGGCAAGAGTGGAAAAAATTGCTCCAAACTGAGCTCCTGTCCACCCCTTTGCATTAAAACAATATGTGCCGATTGTTATTAACCATGCACCCCAAACAAAGAACTGCATAAAACTCATTAAAGTGAGACGAAGCCTGATACTCATTTGAACGAATTTTTATTTTATAAATATTAATTAAACACGGAAGATAACTATTTCAATTAAAGCTAAACCCAATTTTGAGATTTTAGAGAAAATCATTAAAAACCCAGACCCTGTTCTATCCCATATTATTTATAAGCAATTAAGTGTAAATCCTATTCAACAGTGCAGAAACTAATTATAGAAAGATGCTTTTTGCGCCTGCCGTAAACGCGTAGATTGAATGAGGGTGTAGGCAAAACAATTTTTTCTCTACTCGCATATAATTGTGTAAAATTGTAATTAGAAATTTTGAAATAATACTTCTATCCAAAAATCAAAATCCATACCGAGTTGAAAAAAATTACTTCCCTGGCATTTTTGGTAATTCTTTTTATTAATTTCTCTAATTTATTTGCTCAGAAACCAATTCAAAATTCTTTTAATAGGTCTGAAAAATGTGGCACTCAGAATTGGTTAAACTCGATTTATAGTGCTTACCCGGCATTTCGACAACAATACCTGGATAATGAAAAAAAACTGGGCCAGGCTATACATAAGCTTCTTCAGCAACCGCAAAATTCTCTTATCAACTACCGGACAAATGCAATTTTTTATATCCCTATCGTATTTCACGTTGTTATACCTGACCAGGTTTTGGTACCAGATGTAATGATACTTTCGCAGCTAAACCGGATCAACCTGGATTATGCCGGTTTTAATACAGATAGTACAAATGCAACTGTTTTTTATTCAGTTAGGGGACATTCAAAAATCCAATTCTGCTTAGCACAACGTACTCCATCGGGTACACCCACTAATGGGATTGATCGTGTTACTTCGTCAATTCTCTCAAATGGTTCTGTCGGAGATCCGATCAAGCATACTTCAACTGGCGGAAGTGATGCATGGAATCCCAATAATTATTTAAATATCTGGATAGGCTTCGCTGATAATTCTGATGTTTTGGGATATGGAACGTTTCCAATAGGAACAGAAGAAAATAATGTTGTAGGAATTCCCCAAAATGAGCAGGGCGTCTTTATCATACCGGGAAGCCTCCCAGGCGGGGATGCAATCCCTTATGACGGAGGCAGAACTTTAACCCATGAATTAGGACATTTTTTCTGGCTTCGGCATATTTGGGGTGATGCAGACTGTGGTGACGATTTTCCCAATACTCCCGGAATTGATGATACTCCCCAACAAAACAATGAAACCTTTGGATGTCCTTCAGGCGCTGTTGAAACCGGGTGTACGGGTTCAGCCACGCCTCCTGGCCGAATGTACCAGAATTTTCTGGATTATACAGATGATGCCTGTATGTCTATGTTTACAAAAGGTCAAAATATTAGAGCTGACCAAGCATTATTATTATTCAGGCCGGGCTTGCTTTCATCAAATGGCTGTTCTCCGGTAATACCTTTAGCAAATGATGCAAGTATTGCTGCTATCGTTACACCTGTAAATAATGCAAATTGTCTTGGAGCTAACTCGCCATTAACCGTTAATTTAAAAAATGAAGGTTCAAACACTTTAACTTCTGCAACATTATCGGTAGAGGTAAATTCTGTTTTAGTACAAACTTTTAACTGGATCGGTAATCTTGCTCCGGGTGCTTCAGTTAATTTAAATCTTAACAACGTAAATCTTATTGCAGGTACAAATACAATTGCTGTTTGCACTTCCAAGCCAAACGGCACGGCAGATTCTTCCCCATTCAATGATTGTAAAATTGTAATAGTTTTCAGCGCAACCATTCCCGGCCCGGCTGTCCCCTTACCAATTATAGAAGGATTTGAGGCTGTTGCCTTCCCTCCCCCCAACTGGACAAGAGTAAATCCGGATAATGACATAATGTGGCAGAAAAATATTAATGGAGTAGTACATGGCGGTATTGCCAATGCATTTATTAACCATTTTAATTATCCTGCTACCGGACAGGTAGATGATATAATCAGTCCGAGGCTTACAGTGGGCACGGCAGACTCATTATGGGTAAGCTTTTGGGGAGCATATAAAGGTTTTCCAAATTCTTCTTTTGAAATTATTGAAGCAGGAGTTTCTACTAATTGCGGCAATACGTTTACTACTGTATACAGTTCTCCGGCAAATGTAGATTTCGGAGTTGATCCTGTTGTTACTGCCACCAATTGGTTTCCCTCAGCAATAAATCATTGGAGGAAAAAATCAATTGACCTGAGTTCATTTATTTCTGCAGGAGAAATTATTGTCCGGTTCAGGGTAATTAACCAACATGGAAACAATTTCTTCCTGGATGATATTAATATTAATAAAAAAATATTTAAGGATAACGATGCGGCGGTTATCGCAATAAATAATCCTTTGCCTAAATTATGTGATAACAGCGGCGCCCCGGAAGTTGTGATTAAAAATTTTGGAAATCTGGCTCTTACTTCAGTTAAAATCAATTTCCAGCTTGATGGTACGGGTCCTGTAACAACCTTTAACTGGACAGGGAACCTTGCACGGAACCAGACTGCAATCGTCACTCTTCCTAATGCCAACTATGGAGCCATGGGCAGTCATTCAATTAATGCATACACCACTCTGCCGAATAATGTAGCTGACCAGGATCAGACGAATGACGGGCAAATCAAATCATTTAAAGTCTATTCCATATTACCAATCCCCGGAACCATTACTGAAGATTTCACTTCAACAACATTCCCTCCGGCAAATTGGGAAGTGATAAACCCCGATGGAGATTTAACCTGGCAGCGTAATTCTTTGGTGGGTAAAAAGGCAATTGGCAGTGCATGGATCAATGATTTTTTAAACAATACCATTGACGAATCAGATGATCTTGCTTTACCTAACTACAGTTATTCGGGCATTGATTCCATTTTTATGTCTTTTAATCTTGCTCATTTAAGCCGAACTCTTCCGGGAACTCCTGATAGTAGGTTTGACACTTTGAGTGTGTTACTGTCAAAGGATTGCGGTAACACTTATACTACAGTGTACAAAAAAAATGGTGGCGAACTTGAAACTGTAAATAATCCAAGCATCCAGAGCAGATCACTGCCTTTTATACCCAATAATAATCAATGGAGAAAGGATTCCATCAACCTTGGCACCAACCTGTCTGGTACAGAAGCCAGGTTCCAGCTGAGTTTCCGTTTCAGTGGAAATTTTGAAAATAACTTCTTCCTGGATGATATTAACATCAGAACCCAGGTATTACCTGCTAAATTTAAAACACAGGGATACCTGATTTTGCCCAATCCGTTCAGAAATGTATTTGCTGTATGGCACTACCTGTTACCCACAAACCTTAGATACATCAATGTATATAATTCGGCCGGGCAGTTAGTTTGGAGCAAACAATTTCCTAATGGTGGTGATAAATATATTCAAATTGATCTTTCTGGCAGATCGGCCGGAACCTATACAGTAAGTGTAGGTTATCTGGATAAAAAGAGTAACATTAATATTCCGGTAGTGAAGTATTAGAGAACTCCGATTAAAATAAAAAATAACTTTGCAATTAAAATCTTTTGGAATGGTCAATACTATTACCCGCACAATTCCCTTATTAAAAGACCTGGAACCAATAAAAGAGAAAGTTTTCTCTGGCGAAAGAATTACAGATGAAGAAGGGCTGATTCTTTTTGAAAAAGGCTCCCTCCCCTTTTTGGGTTCATTGGCAAACTATAAACGGGAGAAATTACATGGCGATATCACATATTTCAACAGGAATTTTCATATTGAACCTACCAATGTTTGTGTTTTCAGCTGCAATTTCTGCAGTTATAGCCGGCTGTATGCCCACCGTGATGAAGGTT
>JAHEZE010000052.1 GCA_023251235.1 Sphingobacteriales bacterium
AATAAGGGTAAAAATTGTTTTCATTTTCTTAGGGTTGAATTATTAACGGATCTAATCTTTTGATCTTTTCGAAGCTACCGTATTGATACAGGGAATTTGCTTTTTTAAGAGTGGGTATCAGTACGGATTGCTTATCGTATTTTTCCAGGATATCTGTGATTCTTCTACGATGACACAAACCTAATATGTGAAATTTACTGTTGCAAGTTTTTTTGAAAGAAATTTTTCAAACTATTTTCAAATAATTCATACTCAATAAAAAATTTTAAAAAATAAATTTGAATTTCGTACTATTACTATATGTCATCAATCATCCATGTTCGTAGATTAACGAAAGTGTTCGGTGAAATTTCTGCAGTCAGTAATCTGGATTTTACTGTACAGCAAGGGGAAGTTTATGGTTTCCTGGGGCAGAATGGTGCCGGGAAGTCTACTACGATACGTATGTTGTTATCTCTTATAGGGCCTACATCAGGGGAAATTGAAATTTTCGGACTCAATCTTAAGAAACATAGAAATGAAATTTTGAAAAGGACGGGTGCTATTATAGAAAAGCCAGATCTGTATAAATATTTAACGGCGCTGGAAAATCTGAAATTTTTTGCTGCTATGAGTGGAATAAAAATAAATGAAAAGCAATTGATGGAGCAGCTTCAAAAAGTGGGTCTTGCCGAAAGAGCCAACAGTAAAGTGAAAACTTACTCACAGGGAATGAAACAGCGATTGGGTATTGCAGTGGCGCTTGTTCACGATCCTGAGCTCATCATTCTGGATGAGCCGCTGAATGGATTAGACCCGCTGGGTATCGCTGATGTTCGCAATCTTATCAATCATTTAAGTAAAGACCTTGGCAAAACATTATTCATTTCCTCTCATCTTCTCAGCGAAATGGAACAGGTGGCTGATTCACTCTTAATTATTAATAAAGGGAAAAAAATAGTGGAAGGAAGAATGGAGGAGCTTTTGAATCCTGAAACTACTGATGTGGAAATAGAGACGGATTCTGCAGATTTACTGATGGAAGCATTAATGAAATCAAGTTGGGCTGGCAATATCAGGAAGGAGAATACTCAAAAAGTATTAGTGCACATGAAAAGGGAAGAAGTACCGGAGTTCATAAGTACTGCGGGGCAAATGAACCGGCCGATTTTTTCTATCCGCCGGAAACATTCTTTGGAAGATTATTTTTTATCACTTACTGTATAATATGATGAAGCTTTTACAAATAGAACTTTTCAAAATTTTTCGCAGGTCAAGAACCTATATTGCTTTTGCCGTAATTACCCTGATCATTGTTCTTATTCAGGTAATGCTGAAATTCGGGGGCAAAGAATATATAGGCTTAATGATGAGTGGCCTGAATGAAAGTTTTGAAGTACCAACTGACCAGATTTTAAATGGATACCTGGTTTGTTTTGTTATTTTAAATCTTCTGCTTATACATGTCCCCATACTGGTTGCCCTTGTAGCAGGTGATGCTATTGCAGGAGAAGCAAATATGGGAACCTTGAGACTATTAGTATCAAAACCTGTTAGCAGAACAAAGTTACTTGCTGTAAAATTTATCGCTTCATCGGTTTATACATTATTATTACTTATTTGGGTGGCCATTCTTGCATTGTTTTTAAGCATTATACTTTTCGGAACGAACAGTTTAGCCGTTCCACGGGAATTTGAATTTAATATTATTGAAACCGGCGATGTACTCTGGCGTTATGCTGCTGCATTTGTTTTTGCTGCAATCGGACTTATTTGTGTAGCTGCCCTTGCATTTATGTTATCCGTTTTTGCAGAAAATTCCGTGAGCCCGATTGTAATAACCGTTAGTGTTATTATTATTTTCACTATCCTTACACAGATGCAGGTTCCATTTTATGATGAAACAATAAAGCCCTACCTCTTCACTACGCATATGCTTGGGTGGAAGGGATTTTTTTATGTAAAAGGACTGGAAGGGGAAACAGTAAAAGGGTCAATTGAGAATTTTTCTGCCATCATTAAAAGTGCAGTTATTCTTGTGACTTATACTTTCGGCTTTCTGGCTGTATCAATTTTTTATTTCAGAAGAAAAAATATTTTAAGCTGATAAAATGAAACGACTCATTACAGTATTAATTATTTCCTTAGCACCAATCTGCCTGTTTTGCCAGGATGCAAATAGTTTATTAAAAGAGGTAAGAACAAAATTGGAAAAGGTGAACGACTATGTAGCAAAGGGAATATTGAAAACTAATGTGGCATTTATAAAAGCCCCGCTTGCAACTGTAAATATTTATTATAAGAAGCCGGATAAAATGAAAATCGTGAACAAAAATGGCATCTCGTTTATTCCTAAAGGATCGGCAAACATTAACCTGAATAGTTTTCTGATGCATACTGAAAATTATGAAGTAATTGATGCAGGAAAAGAACCTGTAACGGGTTTCCGTATTTTGAAACTATTACCTACTGATGAAAATGCAGATATAGTGCTTTCCACTTTATATATTGATGAAGCAATACACGTAATAAGAAAATCAAAGAATACAACAAGAGATAACGGTACTTATGAACTTGAAATGAACTATAGCCAGTTTGCAGATTATGGATTACCTGATAAAATAATCTTCACTTTTAATACTAAGGACTATAAACTTCCCAAAGGAGTCACGTTTGATTATGACGACGGATCTAAAAAAACAACTAATGATGCGATGAAAAATAAAAAGGGAAAAGTGGAGATCACTTATTCATCTTATTCCATTAATAAAGGGGTGAATGATAAAATATTTAATCAGGAATAAATTTTAACTCCTTTCTTCTGACTCATCAATTTTTTCATCTTCTACATTAGCCAGGATAGCCGGAGTCATTTTCTTTATCGGATTTTTCCTGTTTTCAATATAACGGCTGCGGCAGTTGATAATTTCAATACATTCAAAAACCGCCGTTCTTAATGAGGACTCATCTGCTTTGCCTTTTCCGGCAATATCAAAAGCGGTTCCATGATCAGGTGAAGTTCTGACAACCGGGAGCCCGGCAGTAAAATTTACTCCTTCTCCTGATGACATAGCTTTAAAGGGAATCAAACCCTGGTCATGGTACATTGCCAATACTGCATCGAAGCGTTCATAATAATGCCTGGCAAAGAAAGCATCTGCACTGTAAGGCCCTATTACCAGTAAATTATTTTGCTTGGCTTCTTTTATAGCCGGTTTTATAATATTCTCTTCTTCTTTGCCAATTAATCCTTCATCACCAGCATGGGGATTCAGCCCCAATACAGCTATTTTTGGTTTTTCTATTCCGAAGTCTTTTTTTAAACTTTCGTTTAAAATATAAAGTTTACTTACAATCACTTCTCTTGAAATATGACTGGCCACTTCACTTACAGGAACATGTTCTGTTACTAAGGCAACTCTGAAATTTCCCGAATATAATATCATCACCACATCATTTAGTCCAAACATGTTTTTGAGAAATGGAGTATGTCCGGTAAAATTAAATTCTGATGACTGAACATTTTTTTTATGAATAGGAGCCGTAACCAGGCCCTGAATTTCGTTTTGCTTTAGTGCATTTACTGCCGCCATCAGGGATTTAACAGCATATTTACCGCCGGTTTCTGTCAACTGACCAGGTGTAATGGATACATCTTCTTCCCAGCAATTAAAAACATTAATCTGTTTCGGGTTTAGTTTACTGATCTCTTTTATATTTTGCCAGTTAAGATTGACATCCGGCACTGATTTGCGATAAAAGTTGATCACCTTATTGGAGGCAAAGATCACCGGTGTGCAATGCTCAAGGATACGATTATCTGAAAAAGTTTTCAGCATGATCTCTATTCCGATACCATTTAAATCACCGCAGGTGATACCGATAATTGGTTTAACTGTTGGATGCATAGCTGTAATTATGAATGGCAAATGTATTGATTTTTAACAGAGGGATAGTTGTTTTACAACGTTTCAGGTATAAGAAATTACTAATGATTTTTACCGGAAGAATATCTTGGTAAAAAAGAAGCTTTATCTGGTAAGCATACTAACTCAAAGAACAGAAATGAAAGCAACAAAAATGAATTATTTCATAAGTGTATTTTACTGGTAGTTGTTCCTTGTAAGGCAAACAAAGCCGGTGTATTTTCAAATTTAAATTCAAACTTATGAAAGCATTATTAATTTTAGTTTTTGGTTCAATTACTCTTATTGAATCTTCATCTGCAACCATTCCTCCGGGAAGTAGTGGTAAAAAGGGTACAGAAAATTCTTCAATAAACTTTCAGGAAATGTTCAACTATTTCCGTGCACACAGACAAGGCAAAGGTATTTCACTTAACTGGAGCATCACTTCATCCTTTGGTGTTTCAGGCTTTACAATAGAACGTTCTTATGTTGGTGACTTCGTTGATGTCGAAATCATTAATCAGATGAACCTTGGCTTTGGATTAAGATATTCCTGGAAAGATGAGTCTGTTTTCCCGGGTATAATTTATTACCGGATAGGTTGTGTTATGAATAACGGAGCCATTCATTATTCTGCTGTTGAATCTGTACGGATTGTTCAACATTGATGGATTAAATGTAACAAAAGCCACCTGATTAACTGTCTTTTTTCTGCCTTTGGGGTGATTCATTTTATGAATTCAACCCAAGCTTATGAAATATTTTTTACGATTTGCTTTTGTAGTTTTTTTAGTTCCACTGATTTCAGAAGCACAAATTACATCACCGATCATCAAAGCCGCATTTGGTGTAGATGCAGATCTTCGGGCTAATTATTTTAATGGCTTTGTTCAAAGCGGTAACGATGATTGGTTTAATAATGGAACAGCAGGCACAGGAAATTTTATTCTTGATACTACCGGTGCGGCAACCATCATTGCAGGCTATCTCAGCGATGTTTCTCCCTGGCCAAAAAGAATGGCTTCTTTTTACAGGACTATGAACAGGCCTCAGTTTAGTATAGTCAATAACAGGCTTTGGCTGGATGCAATGTTTATCCGGGATTATCATGGAAATGATACAACAGTTTTTGCATCCGGCTCAAGTAAAAATGGAATGAGCCCGGCTAATTGGTCCTGTCCTGTTGCCCAACCCATCCCCGATAAAAATGACATCCTTGATGTGTTTTTGCATATAAGGAGAGCGGGACCTACAACAACTGATTCTTTATGGATGTTTGGAGGTCTTTCTCTGGACAATGTTACCGGCAACCGCTATTTCGATTTTGAGATGTACCAAACTGATATTTATTATGACAGGGTATCTAGGAAGTGGTATGGATATGGGCCTGATATGGGACATACTTCATGGCAATTTGATGCAACAGGCAATGTAACCAGACCGGGAGATATTATTTTAACTGCTGTTTACCAAAGCTCAACCTTGACAAATATTGAAGCCCGTATCTGGGTTAATCAAAATTCATTAAGCATTACTCCGGCGCAGTTTAACTGGTCAGGTTTATATGATGGAGCCAATGTTGGCGCACCCTACGGTTATGCAAGTATTTTACCCAAGACTGCAGGTGCATTTTATACTGGTTTAGCCTGTGGCAATAATACGTGGGCAGGTGTATTTCAGGTGGTGCTTCAGAATAATGTGCTTGCTACAAATTATATCAAAGATCAGTTCATGGAGTTTTCTGTGAACCTTACCAAACTAGGTCTTGATCCGGTAACAACTTTTGGCAGCGATATATGCGGAACACCTTTTAACAGGATTGTTATAAAAACCCGTGCTTCTTCATCCTTTACTGCAGAGTTAAAAGATTTTGTCGCACCTACTGATTTATTTTTAGCTCCACGGGTAGTGGCTGCAGCAGATGCTCCCTTACTTTGTGCCAATAATGTAAGCATTGTGTCTGTTATCAATCCACAACCGGCGTCTGTATATACATGGTCCACTCCTGATGGGCATATTGCAGGGACAAATACCGGAGATTCAATCTTTGTTGACTCCGTAGGCACTTATATTGTAACACAAAGATTAATGGCCGGTTGTTCTGTTTATGCAACTGACACAGTAATAGTAACCCAACTTAATGATTGCAATTTGTTATCAGGAAATTTCAGATCAGTTTCAGCTGGGTTAAATAAAACAGAAACATGGGTTAATATTAACTGGACAGTTATTAATAACGCATCGGTAAATTACTTTGTAGTGGAAAGAAGTAAAGATGGAATTTATTTTGAAGAAACAGGTATTGTGTTTTCAAATTCTGATAAAGCTTCTGATGGAGTATATTATTTCAAAGACAATATCACGGGAATAACAACAAACTTTATAGATTATCGTGTACGCATGATAAACTTTGATGGTACATCAAAATTAAGCCGGGTGATCAGAGTACTATTTACATCGCTTATTGATGAAGGACTAACTATTTTTCCTAATCCTGTCCGGGACAGGTTTCAGATGAAAATATTTTCTTCAACTGCTGATTTAGCTGAAATACTGGTATCTGATATGCAGGGAAGGCCGGTGATGAAGTGGGAAGCGCAGATCAATAAAGGAGAAAACAATTTAATAATAACAAAGAATGAGAACTGTCCGCCTTCAACTTATATGACAATGCTAAAGATTGGCAGAAAAGTTTTTTATAAAAAAATTATTATACTGGAATAGTTTGGGGTCTCTGACTTTTTGTTTTAAACCTCTCTTCCGCGGGGAGGCTTTTTTTATAAGAGAATGTTAGCTGCTGCAATTACATTTGCATTAATGTTTACATTGAAAAAATCATTGGGGCAGCATTTTTTAAAAGATGAAAATATCTGTAGAAAGATTATTGAGGCAGTGGAAGAATGCCCTCATAAGCAATTGATAGAAGTGGGACCTGGAGGCGGCGCACTGACAAAATACCTGCTGAAGCTTCCAAAAACAGAGTTTAAAGCAGTAGAACTGGATGATGAGAAAGTAGAATATCTTGTAAAAATTTTTCCGCAGCTAAAAGAAAAGATCATTCACAAAAGTTTTCTTGAAATTGACAAACCTTTTTCCGGCAGATTTACGGTAGTGGGTAATTTCCCTTACAACATTTCTTCGCAGATCTTGTTTAGGATACTTGACTGGAAAGATGATGTTGATTGTATGATTGGCATGTTTCAGAAAGAAGTGGCACAGCGGGTGGCGGCAAAAGAAGGAAACAAAACCTATGGCGTGCTGAGCGTTTTGATCCAGGCTTATTTTAAAGTTGAATATTTATTTGAAGTTCATGAAAAGTGTTTTGCTCCACCGCCTAAAGTAAAAAGCGCTGTGATCAGGCTTGTGCCGGTAAAGCCGGATTTCAAAATAAAGGATGAACAATCTTTTTTTAAGCTTGTAAAAGCAGCATTTAACCAACGAAGGAAGACTTTAAGAAATGCAGTAAAGGAATTATTTGACAAAAAAACATTGCAGGAAGAGATTTTTAATAAAAGGGCGGAGCAGTTAAATGTTGAACAATTTGCTCAGCTAAGTTTTAAAATGAAATAGAATAGAACATGAGAAAAGTGATCATTACGGCTAAAACACACCCGCAACTGGAGGAACAACTTAAAAAGAGGGGGTATGATGTTCTGTATGTTCCGGCTATTACTTATAATGAATTGAGCGGAATGCTTAACGAAGTGGAAGGCCTGATAGTAACAACGCGGATTAAAGCCGATAAAAAACTGATTGAAATTGCTAAGGATCTTAAATGGATCGGCAGGCTGGGGAGCGGTATGGAATTAATTGATGTTGATTTTGCAGAAAGCCGTGGTATAAAATGTGTAAGCAGCCCGGAAGGAAACCGGAATACTGTGGCTGAACATACTTTAGGATTGTTATTGTCTTTGATGAATCATATTTGTTCGTCCCATCAGGAAATAAAAAAGGGTAAATGGCTGCGTGATGAGAACCGGGGAATTGAATTATCTGGGAAAACAATAGGAATCATTGGATATGGGAATACTGGCAGTGCTTTTGCCCGTTTATTACAATCTTTCGGAGTTACAGTTTTGTCATACGACAAATATAAGTTTGGGTTTGCAAGTGGTTATATTAAAGAAGCAAGCCTTGATCAGTTATGCCGCTATGCCGATGTAATCAGTTTTCATGTGCCACTTACTGACGAAACTGTGCATATGGCGAATAAATCTTTTTTTAATTCTCTGCAACAAAAACCATGGTTGTTAAATACCTCAAGGGGAAAAGTGGTTAATCTTAATGATTTAGTTGAAGCATTAAAAAATGATCAGATTAAAGGGGTTGGATTGGATGTTTTAGAAAATGAAAATTTATCTTCCTATTCCGATAACGAAAAGACTACACTTAATTGGTTGTTTAATCAGCCTAATGTGATCATCACACCACATATAGCAGGGTATAGTCATGAAGCATTTCTGAAAATGGGAGAAGTACTTTTGGAAAAGCTTGGGCTTAAATAGTTTTATCAGTCAGCCAAAACAAAATTGGCAAAATTTATGTTCTTCTTTACCTTTCAGATTCTTTTCAAATGGCCCTCTGAATACAGCAATTTTAGTTCTCAAAAAAATGAGTTGAATACGAAAGACAGATTTTTTAACCAAAACAAATAAATATGAAACGATTACCGCTAATTCTTGTTGCATTTGCAGTTTTGATGGCTTGCAACAATGAAAAGAAAAACGATGAGAAAACTTCTGAAACGAAAGAAGAGAAAAAGATGACAGATAACATTTCTTATCCGTATAAGGCTGGTTATTCTTCTGATTTCAGCTTAGGAGATGCCAATCATTCCAAATTAGTACTGGACTTATACAAGATGTGGGAAGATAATAAGCTGGATGATATGAAAACTTTGCTGGCTGATTCCGTAAGCATAGATTTTCCGGATGGGAACAAATTCAGTAAAAATACTTCTGATAGTATGATAAAGATGGCCAAACAGGTCAGGTCAACTTATTCTTCTGTAAAAGTTCAATTTGATGGCTGGATGCCCGTTCATAGCAATGATATGAAAGATGATTATGTTTTAGTATGGAGCCGGGATTATAATACTGATAAATCCGGTAAGATAGATTCAAGCCGCGGGCATGCTTATTTCCAGATTAAAAACAATAAGATTACTTCTTGGAGTGAATTTCAGCAAAAACTTACACCTGTTAAGCCAATGTCAAAATAAGGGAAAGTTGACATTTGGGGTTTTCTGGATCTTTTTTATCTTTGTTACTAATTAAGGCAACGCTTCAGCTACCACTGAGGCGTTGTTATTTTTTTGTTTTTGATAAAAGGAGGTGTTATGAGTGGGTTTAATTATGTGACAAAAGCTACGCTGGAACAAATGAAAATTGATCTTCAACGGATGAAATCTGTAGACAGGCCCGCAGCATCTAAAGCAATTGCGGAAGCTAAAGAAAAAGGCGACCTGAAGGAAAATGCAGAATATGATGCTGCTAAAGAAGCCCAGGGATTGCTTGAGGCAAAGATTGCCCAATTTGAGGGTGTTATTGCCAATACAAGAATTATTGATGAAAGCACAATTGATACATCCAAAGTTTCTGTTCTTACAAAAATTACTTTGACAAATCTGAATACAAAAAAGCAGGTTACCTATAAATTGGTAAGTGAAAATGAAGCTGATCTGAAAATGGGAAAAATTTCTATTACTTCCCCGATTGGAAAAGGACTGTTGGGAAAAAAAGTAGGAGATGTAGCGGAAATACAGGCGCCTGCAGGCATATTGAAATTTAAAATTGAAAATATTTCCGTTTAATAAAGGATTAATAATGGATAGTTAATAAAGAAAGACCTGCCTTTTGCAGGTCTTTTTTTATTATTGGGATTCAACTGTAAATTTGTATCAATAATATATTATGATTTGGAGAAGGCCTCCATCTCTGTTTCTAATTCTGAAAACTTGCCTGACGGCAGTCAGGTCTAAAATCTTTGACGGTATGACAATCTTTTCAAAAATAATTGCGGGAGAAATTCCATCCTATAAGATTGCGGAAAATGAAAAGTTTTTTGCCTTTCTGGATATTTTTCCACTCCGGCAAGGCCATGTGCTGGTGGTTCCTAAAATTGAAGTAGATAA
The DNA here is from genome assembly GCA_023251235.1 of Sphingobacteriales bacterium. Classification (GTDB taxonomy): domain Bacteria; phylum Bacteroidota; class Bacteroidia; order Chitinophagales; family Chitinophagaceae; genus VBAS01. Next base: position 10,021 of record JAHEZE010000052.1, read on the forward strand.
ATTATTTGATCTGCCGGGGGATTACCTGAAGGAAATGCTGCTCTTTGCACAACCAATAGCTAAGGCTATTGAAAAAGCATTTAACTGCAACCGTTGCGGAATTTCTGTTATTGGCCTGGAAGTGCCACATGCCCATCTTCATCTTATTCCTATCAACACGGCAAATGATCTGAATTTTAACCAGGGAAAATTAAAATTATCGCCTGAAGAGATGAAAGAAATTCAACAGCGGATTATTGTTCTTCTATAATTATTTCTTATGCTCCATCACCATGATGGCTGCAATGGTTTCAATACCTTCCCATAAATAACTTATCTGCACATTTTCATTTTCGGCATGCTGGTTATTATCGTAATTAACAGGAGGAACAGAAATAACTTTTGCACCAAGCCATTTTTCAAATAAAAATAAAGGAAGACTTCCGCCGGCCGACGGTAACAGAATTACCGGGTAATCAACCGTTGTTTGTACTGCTTTCACCATGCTTTGAACTATGGGTATATCAAAAGATGTTCGTTGTGCGTTATACCCTTCGCCATGAGTGATTTTAATTATTTTACCATACTTCCATCTTTCTTCATCAGTTGGTTCACGGTCTATCACATAGTAACCTTTTGATTTAATATGCCGGATCACTTTTTCAATCTGCCTGTTTACATCATTTCCCAAAACCAGCCGTAGATCAAGTGTTGCCTCTGCTTTGGTAGGGATAATATTTGCCGCCAATTCTCCTACATCAGCACTTTTTATTCCGTTTATATTTAAAGTAGGAAGATGCAACAACTCAAGAAATGATTTTCCTCCTCCTTCAGGTTCGGCAATGCCTAATTCTTTTTTTAATGTTTCTTCTATATCCGGAATTTTTGATAAAGCTTCTTTTTCACTTTTAGAAAGAGGTATTACATCATCATAAAATCCTTGAACCAAAACATTTCCTTTATCATCTTTCATACCGGCCAGCAATTTTACCAGCAATAGTGCCGGATTAGGGGCCCAGCTGCCATAGTTGCCGCTATGTAAAGGACGTTTGGCGCCATACAGAGTCAGATTCATGTTCACATCACCACGTACGCCGAAGGCGATTAATTTTTTCCCCGATACATGACGTGGCCCATCTGCAATAATCCATAGATCAGCCTGTAATTTTTCTTTATACTTCTGAAAATATTCTGCAAGGTGTATAGAACCAATTTCTTCTTCCCCTTCAAAAAAGAATTTGATATTATTCTTCAGTGGAATATTGCTTTTCACCAATGCATCGTAGGCATTAATGATGGTCATTACACCTGCTTTATCATCGGCGCTACCTCTGCCGGTCAGTCTCCACTGTGGTAAAAGAGTACCGGGCTCCGAAATTATTTTTCCACCTTGTTCAATTGGTTTATCAATAAAAACAGGTTCAAATGGTTTTAATCCTCCTGTCCATTTTTGAGGATTTACAGGTTGCCCGTCATAATGAGCATAAAATGCAAGCGTAGTAGTGGCGCCGGGCATAATCACTTCTCCATAAACAATGGGATTTACATTTTGACTGATGCCACTCAGCAATTCGGTTTTTATTCCGCGCTGTTCCATCATAATTTTTATAAAAGCGGCATTGCGGAGAATATTTGCAGAGTCTCTTGATACGTTAGGTATCGAAACCAGTTTTATATATTCATCAATGATCTTTGCTTCATTATCCTTCCTGTATTGTCTTACTTTTTGCTGTACATCCTGAGCAAAGCCATTTATATGTACCAATGAAGCTAGTAACAGGAGCTGGAGTATTTTTTTCATAAATTTATTTTATCCGGAGACGGGAAGGATTTTTTTTAATAAAATCTCCCCATCCTTTCAGCTTGCCTGCAGTTTTGAAAGGAAGTTTATCCTGGAAATGATGACACACTGCAACCGCCAGTGCATCAGATGCATCAAAAGGCTTTATTTCTTTTTCTTTAATATTCAGAATTCGTTGCAGCATTTTCCATACCTGCTCTTTATCAGCATTTCCATTTCCGGTTATGGATTGCTTCACTTTTTTAGGACTGTATTCAGTGACCGGTAATCCTGCGCTGATAGCCGCCGCAATTGCCACACCCTGGGCCCTGCCCAATTTCAGCATGCTCTGAACGTTTTTTCCAAAAAACGGAGCTTCAATGGCAAATTCATCTGGATTTAATTTTTTTATAAGCTCTTCCACTGTTTTATGGATCAGTTGCAGCCGGATGTAATTATCTTTTTTGCCGGAAAGTTTCAATGCATTCATCTCTTTTAAAGTAATCGCCTGCCCTTTGCATTCAATTATTGCGTAGCCCATCAGCAAAGTACCCGGATCGATACCAAGAATTATTTTTGAAAGCTTTTGCAAATGGAAAAGTATTTTTACACGATTAATGAAGCTGCACAAAAATATCAAAAACTTTCTCAACTATTTCCTGGGACCCTTGCTCTTTATTTGGTTGTCATATTCCATATTTAATCAGGTCAAACATCAACCCAACCTGGAAGAATCCTGGATAAGAATCAAAGAATCGTTTGGTGGGCCAATGATCTTCTGGTTTTTTTCAGTCATTTTATTAATGTTCGTCAACTGGTCACTGGAAGCGGTAAAATGGAAATTATTGGTACAACACATACAACCGGTTTCATTTATTAAGTCATTTCGTGCTGTATTGTCGGGAGTTTCTTTTTCAGTAACCACACCAAACAGGGTTGGTGAATATCTGGGCCGTGTATTATATATGAATGAGGGCAACAGACTTCGTGTCATTTCACTCACCATTCTCGGCAGCATTAGTCAATTGATCATTACATTATTTTTCGGATTTACAGGTTTATTGATATTAAAAAGCAGATTAATACAAACGGAATTGCACCTGAGCCCCACATGGATTAATATTGTATTGACCGGGGGAATTGCAACATTACTATTTTTAACACTTTTTTATTTCCGTATAGCGTGGCTTGTAAAATGGATAGAAAAATTACCCCGCATAAGCAGGTTTACTTATCTTATCAACGGATTAGAAAAAGTCAATGCTGCATTGCTGGTTAAGCTATTGTCTGTTTCGATGATCCGTTACCTTGTATTTGTTATACAATATTATCTTTTGTTTCGTTTTTTTGCAGTGGAAGTAACCTGGTGGCAGGGTTTTTGGGTAACAGCAGTCGTTTTTTTTATTATGTCCGTATTGCCCACGGTAGCTTTGTTTGAAATTGTACAAAAAGTGTATGTTGCCAGGGAAATGTTTTCAATTTTTACATTGAATACACTGGGGGTAGGGTTTGCAACAACCACTATATGGTTTATTAATTTAGTGGTACCGGCAGCCATAGGAAGTTTATTAATTGTAAGCTTAAAAATTTTTAAAAAAGGAAATGAAGCCAATTAAATCTATTTGTACTCTTTGCATAAGTGTTCTTTTTACCTTTCAGGAAACTTCCCCTCTTCCCGATGAATTTTGCGGTATTACTAATACAGCTTTCAATGCCGGGGAACAGGTCACCTTTCATGTTTATTATGCCGTGGCAGGTATTTATATAAATGCCGGTACGGCAATTTTCACCAATACACTCGAGATGTTCAACAATAAACCGGTGTATCATGTGGCCGGCGAAGGAAAAACAAACTCTTCCTACGACTGGTTATATAAAGTACGGGATAAATATGAAAGCTTTATTGATACGGCCAACCTTCAGCCATTAAAATTTATCAGGAATGTAAATGAAGGAGGATATAAAAAGTATGAGACCATTACTTTCAACCGGACAGCAAACACAGCTGTAACCAATAATGGAGTTTTTAAAGTTCCTGATTGTATTCAGGATGTTCTCAGCGCTATGTATTATGCCAGGAATGTAGATTTTAATAAATACAAACCGGAGGATAGAATACCTTTTAAAATGTTCCTGGATAATGAAGTTTTTAATATGTATATCCGCTACCTGGGAAAAGAAACTGTCAAAACTCAGTATGGAAAATTCAGGGCAATAAAATTCAAACCCCTTCTTTTAAAAGGAACCATATTTGAAGGAGGAGAAAAGATGACAGTATGGGTAAGTGATGATCCCAACCATGTCGTATTAAGGGTTGAAAGTCCAATTGTAGTGGGTAAAGTAAAAATTGACATGATGGGTTATCGTAACCTGAGATACCCCCTTAGTTCGCTGATAAAATTAAAAGGGGACTGACGATGTTCAGTTAAAAAAACCATTTGTAAAAAAATCCGATAGCAAATCCGATTACAATATAAATTATCAGCCTGATTACTCTTTCTTTATTCATTTCACTAAAATAATATGGATTACTGAATTTCAGCAAGGGTAAAAAAATCTTTCGGCCGTATCCCTCTTTCTGTTTGTTGCAGGTTGCAGCATTCATTCACCGGGTCATGTTCAAAAAAGAGATTGTAATTATTCTCCAGAGCTTCCTTCAGAAAAGATTTTTTTTCATTCAGAGTGGTTAACGGAAACATATCATATCCCATCACATAAGGTAAAGGGATATGACCTGCCGAAGGCAATAGATCAGCCATGAATACAACCGTTTTGTTGTTGTACTTTATCTGTGGCAGCATCATAGCCTGTGTATGCCCGTTCACAAAGCGTAATGAAATATTTTCTGAAAAAACTGTTTCGCCCAATTTATCAGCTTCCTTTTCGGCCACTTCAACAAATTTTAACCGGCCGCTTTCTTCAATCGGTAATATATTTTCTTTCAGAAAAGAAGCTTTTTCCCTTTCATTGGGAAACACAGCCCAGTTCCAATGTTCCAGGTTACTCCAGTAAGTTGCATTTTTAAAAGCAGGAAGCAGATTGTCCCCATCACGTATAATGCTGCCACCGCAATGATCAAAATGGAGATGTGTAAGAATGACATCGGTAATATCATTTTTACTGAAACCATACTTGGTTAATGATTTGTCCAATGTATCATCTCCATGCAAATGATAATGGCTCCAGAATTTTGCATCTTGTTTGTCGCCATTGCCATTATCAATTAAGATCAACCGGTTGCCATCTTCAATCAGCAAACATCGTAATGCCCATGGGCACAGGTTATTTTCATCTGCCGGATTGATTTTATTCCAGATAGTTTTAGGTACTACGCCAAACATAGCGCCGCCATCCAGTTTAAAATAGCCGGTATTGATTGAATAAAGTTTCATTAGTTATTTACCATTAAATATTTCTTCTCAATAGATCTTGTACGCCAGAGCAAAAATAGCCCGATAATAAAAAATACCATCAGCATTAAAACCGACATCCTTTGTGAATTTGTTTTTTCAGCCATAAAACCAAAAAGAAATAAGCCGGATACTATTCCTATTTTTTCAGATACATCATAAAAACTGAAGAACGAAGCAGTGTCTTTTGTTACAGGCATCAGTTTGGCATATGTGGAACGACTCAAAGATTGAATACCACCCATTACAAAACCGATAATCGAAGCAATAATGTAAAACTGTGCTACATCACCTTTAGGGATTTTATAACCATAAAAACAAATACCAACCCAAACCAAAACACATATCATTAATGCTCTTAAGTTTCCAATAACACCCGAAAGTCTTGAAATGGCATAAGCACCGGGTATAGCAATAAGCTGAATAATGAGAATGGCGATTATCAGATTTTCTGTTGGAATGGAGAGTTCGCTTTTACCATATAAAGTAGCCGCAAGCATTACTGTTTGTACACCCATATTGAAAAAGAAAAATGAAATAAGATAACTTCTGAGCAATGGCAAATTGGTTAACTGTTTCCAAACTTTCCCCAATTCCTTATATCCATTTGTTATAATATTTTTCTGATTTCCGCTGCCGGAAGGTTCAGATTTTGGCAAACGGCTCAATGAAAATGTTGCAAAAGAAAACCACCATATGCCTACCAGTAGAAACGATAACTGTGATGCAAATCCCTTGGTAATCCCAAGCTTGTCATTCATAAGTACAAAAACAAAACACACAACCTGCAGAATAACACTTCCGGAATATCCGTATGAAAATCCTTTGGCGCTTACCCGGTCACGATCTTCCGGAGCTGCTATTTCAGGTAAAAATGAATTGTAAAAAACGATACTTGACCAAAATCCTATACAAGCTATTATGGTACACAAAAGACCAAACCAAAGATTATTTTTCCCGTAAAAGAAAAGGGCACTGCAGGCAAGACTTCCCATTGTCATAAAAAAACGCAGAAATGATTTTTTATTTCCTCGATAGTCAGCGATGGACGATAAAAGCGGAGACATTATCGCTACAATGAAAAAAGCAATGGCAAGTGCATAATTATAAAGAGAAGTGTTTATAAATTCCCTTCCTAAAAAACTTACTTTATCATTTATTGTAGCTTCATTACCATCGCCTGTCATACTTTCATAGTAAGCAGGAAAGATTGTTGAAGTAATAACAAGATTATAAACGCTGTTGGCCCAATCATACATAGCCCATCCGTTTATTACTCTTTTGGAAGCAGTTTGCATTTGGTTGGTTTTATCCGGAGAGCTATGTCCTTCCGGTGTTGATTGAGAAGGAAGATAAAGAGAAATTATTATACCTCCATCACTCCGCTGAAAATGATGGCAAACAGGATTATTGCGGCAATTATTCTGTACCATCCAAATGCTTTAAATCCGTAAACTTTCAGATAATTAATAAAAAAACGAATAGCAAGCATAGCTACGATAAAAGCAACAATATTTCCGGCTATAAAAGAGGTCATGTTTTCTTTATTCTCCATGATGATTTCATAGCCCTTGCGGGTAACATATCCATTGTTCCATTTTTTAAGAAATAAGGTATAGCAACTTGCCGCCAGCATAGTAGGCACCGCAAGAAAAAATGAAAACTCTGCAGCAACATATCTTTTAAATTTTTGCTGCATGCCTCCGATGATAGAAGCTCCGCTGCGGCTTACTCCCGGTATCATCGCCAGCACCTGCCAGCAACCAACTATAAATGCTTTTGGAAAAGTAATCTGGTCATCTGTTTCAATGGTACTGACCCGGAACAGGTTGTCAACAAAAAGAAGAATAATACCACCAACAAACATACTAATGGCTATGGTGGTTGGGCTTTCTAATAAGGGATCAATCTTATCAGAAAATAAATAACCAAAAATCAGTGCCGGCACCACACCAATAATAAGTTTTATATAAAACTGCCAACGTTTAAATTCAAAAAACTTCCTCCAATACAAAACTACCACAGCCAGTATTGCTCCAAATTGAATGGAGACTTCAAACAGCTTGGTAAATTCATCTTTATGAATTCCCAGCAGATAACTTGTAACAATCATATGGCCTGTTGATGAAACCGGAAGAAACTCAGTAAGTCCTTCAACTATGGCAAGGATGATGGCATCAACAATATTCATGGTACCCTCCTGAATCCTCCCTAAAGGGAAGACTTTGATTTTTATTAGTTCGCAACATAAAATAAAAAAGCGATGAATTTACTCATCGCAGATATTTTGTTCCCCTTTAGGGGGTTAGGGAGTATCAGGTTTTAGGCTTTTTAAAAATAGCCACAATCTCAATTACCAGCCCTGCAATAATTAAAATGGGAGCCACAGTAATGCGGGTAAAACTGTATACTTCTTTTGCATTAAACACATTCGGGTCATTACTTTTTCCACCCGCCATCAGCACTACGCCGATTGCAATAATGATCAGCCCTGCAAGCATCCACTTTAAATTAAGTTTATCGAACAACCCAGCTGCCTGTGTTGTTATTTTCTTTTCCTTCATTGGTTTGAATTAAGGAGTGCAAGATAAGAAAATCAGTGGATAGATGATAGTGTAACAGATAATAACAGAACACATACACCAACTATCATCTATCCATTATAAAATTATCATTTAATACAGTTCATCCAGTTTCATCCGCAAGTATTTTATTACACTGCGGTGGGTACTGAAGACTGTAATGGTAATACCAATTAAAATCAGGATGAAGCCCAGTAAAAGCAGGGATTGTGTATCGTGAAGCTTTTTAAATCCATCAAAAAAGTTTTCCGCAAAAACAAGAAGAACATAAACAATAGCAGTAGCAATCGCTCCGCTTAATGCCCCGTTAATAACGGCTTTGATATTTAATGGCTTTGCAATATACCAACGGGTGGCGCCTACCATCTGCATGGTTTTAATCAAAAAGCGGTTGCTGAACATGGCCAACCGGATAGTATTATCAATAAGAATAATCACCAGCGCTGAAATTAATAATGCAACAATAAGAAGTATAATACTTGCCGTTCTGAAATTAGAGACCATCTGACCTACTACCGCAGTTGGATACTTAACTTCATCTACCACATAAAATTTTGAAAGATCAGTTTTAATGTCTACCAGTTTGGCGGAGTCAAGATAATCAGCTTTTATTTTGAAATCAATGCTTGGAGGTAATAAGCTATTGTCAATAAATTCTGTAAAATCTTCCCCGCCGGATTTTACCCATTCTTTTTTGGCGGTTTCTTTATCTGTATAGGTAACATTTTTTACATAGGGCTGCGCAGTTATATAAGCCTGTAATCTTTCTCTTGCTGTGTCTTTGATATTTTGTTTAAGGAATACATGCACTTCCACGCTTTCTTTCAGGTTAGTGATGAGTTTTTTAGAATTGATGGTAATAAGACCGATAATTCCGAGAAGACACAACACAAGAGTAACTCCCAGGATGGACATGAAGTAAGATGGTTTTCCACGTTTGATGGAGGCTCTGCCTGCTTTAACCATAAGGATTGAATTTTTATCCGAAGGATTCCTTCAAATTTTTTTTGGATAATGGCGCTAATTATTTTAATTCACCGACCCGCAAAAATAACGGATTTATCCCTTTAAAACGGGATCAATCCGTAAATTTGTCACTCTCTAACGATTGGCACTGATTGATATTTCAGAGCAGTGTGTTTGAAAAGATGTTTTAAGTCTTCTTTCACATCTCTGCTTCCCGATAGCTATCGGGGCGACGCTCAGTTCATCGACATTAATTCTTATCATCAAAAAAAGTTGAATAGAATTCCAGGCGTTGAAAAGTGCGACGCAACGAAAGTTAAATAGTAATTCAGGTGCTTAGAAAAAAAATATTCAACGCTCAATGTTCAATGAGCATTGATTTAAGAAAACAAATTGAATAAGAAAACAAATGAATAACTCCCCTTTAGGGGATGGGGGTAATATGGAGTACAAATTCAGAGATATTGAAAAAAAATGGCAGGAGTGGTGGAAAGAAAAAAAGGTTTATAAAGTGCCGAATGAATCTACCAAGCCCAAATATTATGTACTTGATATGTTTCCGTATCCGAGTGGTGCTGGCTTGCATGTGGGTCATCCGCTGGGATATATTGCGAGTGATATTTATGCACGATTCAAACGACTGAAAGGGTTTAATGTACTGCACCCGATGGGTTTTGATAGTTTTGGTTTGCCCGCAGAACAATATGCACTGGAAACCGGGCAGCACCCGGCAGAGACTACAAAAAAAAATATCGCCACTTTTAAAAGTCAGTTGGATAAAATTGGTTTTTGTTATGATTGGGAAAGGGAAGTGCAAACCAGCGACCCAAGATTTTATAAATGGACACAATGGATTTTTCTGCAACTGTACAATAGTTATTTCTGCAATACTGAGAAAAAGGCTTTGCCTGTTTCAAAGCTGGTAGAGAAATATTCCACTAAAGGAGCCATGCCAAAAAATGGTGAGCCCATATCCGGTGTTCATTTTACTGCTGATGAATGGAACAGTTATTCAAAAATTCAACAGGAAGAAATTTTAATGAAACGTCGCCTTGCATACAGCTCATATGGTGAAGTGAACTGGTGTGAAGCATTGGGAACTGTATTGGCAAATGACGAAGTGGTGAATGGTGTAAGTGAACGTGGTGGCCACCCGGTAGAGAAAAGAAAAATGCGTCAGTGGTATTTAAGAATAACTGCTTATGCTGACCGCTTGCTGGAAGGATTGGAAAAAGTTGATTTTAGTGACAGCATGAAAGAGATGCAAAGAAACTGGATTGGAAAATCTTCGGGAGCAGAAATGGATTTTGCAATCAAGAAGCCCCCTCTAGCTCCCCCTAAGGGGGAGAACATGTCCCCGCGATATCAAACAGCAATTCCATCCTTGTACAGCATAACAAAAAAACTTGCTGAAGATAAAAGAGACCATCCAACTCCTGAAGAAAATATCATGTGGCAACTTTTAAAAGGAGATAAAACCGAGTTTCACATAAGAAGACAACATATAATTGGATCTTATATTGTCGATTTTGCATGTCTTGATAAACTTGCAACGATTGAAATTGACGGCGGTTACCACAACGATCCTGATATTCAGCTATACGATAAAGAGAGAACTAAATTCTTAAATGAAAATGGTTTTACAGAGATAAGATTTACGAATGAAGAAGTGAGAAAAGATGCAAGCGTAGTAATAAAAAAAATAATAGAAGAACTTTCAAAACTTCCTTCTGTACCTAAAAAATCAGAGTCTTCGCAAGTCTCCCCCTCAGGGGGAGATTTAGAGGGGGCTTTAAAACTTAGAGTATATACCACACGTCCTGACACCATCTTCGGTGTTGACTTTATGGTGCTGGCACCCGAGCATGAGTTGGTAGTGCAAATAACTTCTGCAGATCAAAAAGAAGAAGTTGAAAAATATTTGCTCTATGTAAAAAATCGCAGTGACCGGGAAAGGCAATCAGAAGTAAAACAAATTACCGGTTGCTTTACCGGGGCTTATGCAGTAAATCCTTTTGATGAAAGGGAAATTCCCATCTGGATTGCAGAGTATGTGCTGGCAGGATATGGAACCGGAGCTATTATGGCTGTTCCCTGCGGTGACCAGAGGGACTTTGCTTTTGCAAAACATTTTAATATTCCCATCACCAATATTATTGGTGAATATTATAATGGCGAAGAAGCCAATGCAACCAAAGATGCAGTTTTAGAAAACTCAGGTTTTTTAAATGGCATACTGATGAAAGATGCCATTGATGTAGCGATAAATAAAATTGAAGAAGCAGGCATTGGTAAAAGAAAAGTGAATTATAAAATGCGGGATGCTGGCTTCAGCCGCCAAAGGTATTGGGGCGAACCATTTCCGATAATATGGAGCGATGGCATTGCTTTACCATTAGATGCAGAAGAACTCCCATTGAAACTTCCGCATGTAGATAAATATAGTCCGGGACCTTCGGGTGAAGGTCCGCTTTCTAATTTGAAAGAATGGGTCCTCATCCCCAACCCTTCTCCACAAGTGGAGAAGGGTGCAGCCAGAGTTCCTAAGTATGGAGTACATATGCCAGAGCAATACAGGCTGGCAAAAGAAATGCGAAAAGGCCATACAGAAGCAGAAGGTATAATTTGGGAAATAGTAAGAAACAATAAACTGGGAGTAAAATTCAGAAGGCAACATCCTATCGAAGCATATATAGTAGATTTTATTTGCCTTCAGGAAAAACTAATTGTAGAAGTAGATGGTGGATACCATAATAACGATGAACAAAAAGCCTATGATGAAATGCGTACAAAAACACTCAATGCAATTGGCTTTGAAGTAATCCGTTTTTCAAATGAAGAAGTAATTAATAAAGAAGAAGAGGTAAAAGAAAAAATAAAATTAAAATTAGCGGAATCTGCGAATAACCCCCCTCTC
>JAHEZE010000053.1 GCA_023251235.1 Sphingobacteriales bacterium
ATGCTTTCAATGTTCTTATCATCTGTATAGCCTGCACACATCCGGTACCATCATCATGTGCACCCTCTGCAAGATCCCAACTATCAAGGTGACCACCGGCAGTCAGAATTTCATTGGGAAATTCAGTGCCTCTTATTTCACCCACCACATTAAAACTTTCTACATCCAGCATTTTCTCACAACTCATCTTCATAAACAATTCCACTTTCTTTTCTTTGATAAACAACTGATGCAGCCATTCTGCGTCCATAGTACTACAGGCCATTGCCGGAATTTTTTTAACCGAGCTGTCATATCGGGTGGCGCCTGTATGAGGATTATTATCCAGTGCATGTGTTACTGATCGAATGATGATAGCAACAGCTCCGAGTTTTGCTGCTTCAACAGGGCCGGCGCCCCGGTAACGAACGGCATCACCATAACCTCCGAAAACTAATTCGGGCCGCATCGGATAATTGAAGAAAACAATTTTTCCTTTTACTTTTTCTGCACCTAACTTTTTCAGTTCATCAAAATTTGCCACTTCTACCAGTTCTGCTTTAAGGCCTGATGCCGGAGTACCCACACTCATACCGAGTGCACATACATTTAATGACTTTTTATTTTTACCCCACTGAATAATACCTTGCTCCTTTACACCCCTAACCCAATGAGGAACCATACATGATTGCAGGTAAACAGTGTCGGCTCCTGCATTTCTTAACATTTGTGCAGTAGCAAAAACAGCTTTTTGTGCATTTTCAGAACCACTTAACCTGGCGCCAATTTTTTTACAGATATACCTCAGGTCTTCATACGCTTTTCCGTTTTTTAGAATGTCATCAGAAATGCGATGAATCATTATTGAATCTTCATTCTGTCCAAATAAAAAGACAAAAAAGAAATTACAGGCAAGTACTAAAAGGGATTTTTTTAACATAAAGCAATATTATTTGATTCAAGCAATGAAAATAAGGAATTAACATGAACGGTAAAGACAGATCATTTAAAGTATTTAACTTCGGGTTCTATGACGATTACTAAAACCATGCGAATTGGAATTGTTTGTTATCCCACTTTCGGTGGCTCGGGTGTTTTGGCAACAGAATTAGGAAAAGCATTAGCTCAAAAAGGTCACCAGGTTCATTTTATAACTTATCAGCAGCCTGTGAGGTTAAGCGGTTTTATCCCAAACATTTCTTATCACGAAGTTCATGTGCCCACTTATCCTTTATTTGATTATCCACCGTATGAAACAGCGCTGGCAAGTACAATGGTGGATGTTATTAAAAACAACAATCTGGATCTGCTTCATGTGCATTATGCCATTCCGCATGCGTCGGCTGCGTATATGGCAAAGCAGATTCTGAAAAAAGAAGGAAAAAATATTCCTGTAATCACCACTTTGCATGGAACGGATATAACATTAGTAGGCCGGGATAAAACTTATGCTCCGGTGGTTACTTTTTCTATTAATGAAAGCGATGCAATAACAGCTGTTTCCAATAATCTTCGGGATGAAACCTATAAGCATTTCAAAATTGAAAAAGAAATTGAAGTAATCGTAAACTTTGTGGATGTAAGCCGCTTTACCCGTAAGCCGATTGATGCTTTTAAAAAAATGATTGCCCCCAATGGTGAAAGGGTTCTGATGCATGCATCCAACTTCAGGAAACTGAAACGGATTCCTGATGTGTTAAACATTTTTAAAGAAGTAAATGATAAAATTCCCAGCCGGTTGATGCTGGTAGGTGACGGGCCTGAAAGACCTGCTGCAGAAGACCTTTGTCGTGAACTGAATCTCTGTGATGAAATCAGATTTGTAGGCAAGCAGGACCAAATGGAAGATATTTTAGCAATTGCTGATCTGTTTTTATTGCCATCAGAATATGAAAGCTTTGGTTTGGCTGCATTGGAAGCGATGGCTGCCGGTGTACCGGTTGTAACTACCAATGCCGGTGGTTTAAGCGAAATAAATATTCCCGGTGAAACAGGATATATGGGTGAAGTGGGTGACGTAAAAACAATGGGGCAACAGGCTTTAAAAATATTGAAAGATCCTATTATATTAAAACAATTCAAAGAAAAAGCTGCTGCACATGCCAGGAAGTTTGACATCCACAATATTGTTCCTCTGTATGAAAATTTGTATGAAAGATTTCTCTGAAAGAAATTAAAAATTAACGATGTAACCAGGGCTCAGGGTTAATATTTTTAGTTTCAATCATCAATACAAACTCAAGTTTTCCTCCGGTACCATCTTCATCATCTACTGCTATTTTTCCGATAGATTGCCCGGTTTTTACCATCGAACCTTTTGAGACACTTGCTGATGAAAGATTACTGTAAATAGTGAAATATTTTCCATGCCTGATCATTACCGCTTTTATGTCACCAACATTAAAAACACTTTCCACTTCACCATCGAAAACTGATTTTGCATTAACACCCGGCAAGGGTGTACAAATAGTAATACCCGGATTATCCCCTTTTAATTTTGTATCTCCAATTTGGTAAAGTCCATAATGGATACAAACATATCCCTGATCAACCGGCCAGGGCAGTCTGCTTTTACTGCTTTCAAAATTTTCGCCGAGTGCTTTTTCATTAGCATTTAATTCAAGATAATAGCTATCTGACTTTACTGTTGATTTAATATTCGTGCTGCCGGGTATTGTTGATGCTACCGGACTGGTGGTAACAGGTTTAGGATTTTTCAAGGCTTCCTCTGCCGCTTTCTTTTTTCCGGCTTCAATAATTCTTTTGGCAATAGCTTCAATTGCATTTTTCAAATCTCTGTCTCTTTTTTTCTTTGCTGCCAATTGGTTTCCCAGGTCTTTTTCTTTTGATTTCAGACTGGTCAGAATTATATCTTTTTCCTTTTTTTGCCCCTCCAGTATTTTTACCTGCTCTGTCTGATTTTTAAGTGCAATATCTTTTTGATTCTTTTTCACTAATTGATCTTCTTTTCTTCTCGCAATCAGCGTCTGGGTTTCTTTAATATTATTTACCTGTTGTTCCCTGTAAGACCGGTAGCTTTTCAGATAAGCTACCCGTTTGATAGCATCATTAAAATTATTAGCAGAAAAAATAAAATTCAGGAAATCATATGTACTCCTGTTTTTATAAGCATAAACAATACTGCGGGCATATTGGGCTTTCAGCGTATCCAGTTGTTTGCTGAGGCGGTAAATTTCTACATTGCTCAGGTATATACCATCATCTATGTAACGCAATTCCCTGTTGATATTATCAATATACTTATTTTGAAGTTTGACTTTCCGATCCAGCAGATTGTATTGACCAATCATCTGCTTTTTTTGGCCTTTTATTTTATCATATTGATTCTGTATCTCCTGTATTTCTTTTTGTATTTCCAGTCTTTCTTTTTCTAATTGGGCCTTATCTTCTGCAGACTGTTGGGCAAATAACCAACTTGTAAAGAAAGTAAATAACGAAAGAAATAGAAATATTTTTCTCATGGTAACTTAGAAATTTCCGGCCTGCTATATTGCAGGCGAGGTGAATCAATAAAGGGTAAAGGATAATAAACTATAACGACCGGTTGCAATTTAAATTTTATTTATTATTTCCTCTTGTAGTTCCTGGGAACGGAAAAAGGAAAGCTTAACGTTTCATTAAATTCATACTGCTTAAAGTTGAGTTTAATATCCAGTTGGGTTTTTTCAGTAACAGTTATAATCCGTTCTTTTGAAAAATTCACACCTTTTTTATTCTCGTAATCTGAATAATTCAAAAAACAGGTTCTGTTACGCAGTAAATCGGCATCATCCAGTTTACTGTTCAATAAAACATGATCATCATTTTCAATTGAAATCAGATGTTTGAACCAATTTCCATAACTTAATAAAGAAATGACATTATTGTTTGTTGAATAGGAAACAATATTTGTATCCAGGAAAACGGGATTGCCGATAATGAGTTCCTGCATAGACCTTAAATCAAGCGGGAGCGATGCAACTTCCTGTAAATAGTCCAATGATCTTGCTGAATATTCCTTATCCAACTTATTTAAAATTTTTACAGAATCTTTGTTCACTAAAACTCTCATTCCTTCAATTCCCAACACTCCATTAACAGATAACCAGATGAGGCTATCTCTTTTCATTCTTACAAATACATTTACATCATATTTCTTTCCATCACCACCTCTGTAGTCCGTATTGATCTTTGCAGAAAAAGTTTCAAAATCGATATGGTTTTTTATCAGGTTACCATAAGTGTCTTTAATGAACTGGATTGAATCTGCCTTCGGGTCATTCATAACTACCGTTGCAACCGTATCTTTCGTATCCTTTTGAGCAATAGCAATCTGGATTTTTTTGGTAGATCGGCAAGAAGTAATAAAAATAGCTCCCGATAATATTATAAAAATGAAACGGATCATAAAAATTATTATTTGCCTGTGTGACCAAATCCACCGCCAGCTCTTTCTGTGCTATTCAACGAATCGGAATTTACCCATTTCACTTTTTCCACTTTCTGAATAATCATCTGTGCTATGCGATCACCACTGTTAATGATCTGTTCTTCTTCAGAAAGGTTAATCAGAATAACCTTAATTTCTCCTCTGTAATCAGCATCAATAGTACCAGGTGAATTTAAACAGGTAATGCCTTGCTTTATTGCCAATCCACTCCGCGGCCTGATCTGTGCTTCATATGACTCAGTTAATTCTATGAATAAACCGGTTGGAACAAGTGTCCTTTCCATTGGCTTTAATCCTATAGGAGCTGTTAGATAAGCCCGGATATCCATACCTGAAGAACCGTTAGTAGCATACTCTGGCAATGGATTATCAGATGTATTAACTATTCTGATTTCAATTGTTCTCATTCCGGCAAAGATAAAGGATAGGGCTAAAAAGAAATTAGCAACATTATAATTGTGTTAAAAACGATTCGTTAATTTTTTTTCAACAGCACAGTGGCATATGCCATTATTCCTTTTCCTTTCCCTACAAATCCCATTTTCTCCGTTGTTGTTGCTTTAATTGAAACATCTTTAGAAGTCAATCCTGCAATGATAGCAATAACTTTTTTCATTTCATCAGCATAAGATTTTAATTTAGGCTCTTCCAGACAAACAGTGCTATCAATATTAACAATTTTATATCCTTCCTTTTTAATGATATCAATAGTACGCTGTAGAAGTATTTTGCTGTCAATATTTTTAAATTCATCAGACGTATTGGGAAAATGGATACCAATATCACCTAATGCCAGTGCCCCGAGTAATGCATCACATATTGCATGCAGGAGTACATCAGCGTCACTATGACCTTTAGCGCCTTTATGATGAGGAATTTTTACTCCCCCAATCCATAGGTCTCTTCCTTTTTGAAGCTGGTGAAAATCGACTCCTGATCCTATCCTGTATTCCATTAAATCCAATTTATTGCAAATATCATAAAACAAAAAGCGTCCCGCAAATAGAGACGCTTTTATATCTAAACAAATAATTTTTTTTATTTTTCATCAAAGTCAAACAACAATGAAAAACGCAGTGTGTTTGATAATGGATTGCGGTCTACACCACTTCCTGAAGGCAACAAGTAAGAAAAATTAAGGCCAAATGTATTGTACTTGATTCCTACGCCCATGGTGAAATAACGACGGTTACCTTTTGTTTTATCTTCATAAAAATAACCGGTCCGAAGAGCAAACTGATTGTTATACCAGTATTCAGCTCCAATGGAAGCCTGGAATTCTTTTATTTCTTCACTGAATCCTCCGGGAGCATCACCAAATGAAGTGAACCAGCTGCCTACAACACTTTTACTGCGGTAAGCATCAAGTTGAGCTTGCGTAGCCGGGTCTGCAGGTGGGGTAGGTACCAACAATTTATTAAGGTCAGCCCCAAATGTGATTTTATTGGAAGAGTTAAATACTCTTGTATAAGTAGTTCCAATGCCTAAGTTGGCAGGTATATAATCTTTCTGATCAGCATTATCTGTATAAGCTATTTTTGAACCCAGATTGCTCATCACAGCACCAGCCGCCCAACCCTGTCCCTGATCATTGAGACCATTATAATAGTAAGACAAATCACCTGCAACAGCACTGGCAGCTTTATAAGTATTTCCGGCAGCAAACCCGCCGGCGAGGTTTGAGTAAATATATTTCAGGCCAACACCAATTCCTGATTTTTCTGAAAGTTTGCGTGAATAACCAACATCGATACCAAATTCTTTTGGGCGAAATGTATTTAAATCATTCCCCAGGTTATCGGTGAACTGTATATTTCCAAGGCTGAAATAACGAAGCGAGCCAGAAATAGCTTGTTGATCATCCCACTTATAATAGCCAACTAAAGCAGCAAGGTACACATCGCTTAAGATATCCTTTAGCCAGGGTGTATAAGAAACTGAAATGCCTCCTTTACTGACATTGAATGGCACTTTACCCAGATTCGATAATGAAGCATTGGCATCCGGAGAAGTTGCAAGAGCCAGATCACCCATACCTGCGGCACGGGCATCAGGTGAAATGCGAAGAAACGGAACGGCGGTGGTAACAACATTGATTCGATCAACCTGAGCCTGGACAGAAAAATTTATACCAATAAAATAAATTAAAATTGCAGCAATTAGTTTTAAAGCAGTGGGTCTCATTAGTAAGATTTTATGATTGTTGTAAATAAAGACGGATATTAAAATTCTCTTTTAAATTATTGATTTATTTAACTAGGCATTGATTAGGGGGTCTTTTACAAAACCACCAGCTTTTCAATAATGGACCGGGGCTTTGATCCATGGTTCTGGATTCGGATTTTATACAAATATACCCCCCTGCTCACTCTATCCCCAAATTCATCTTTCCCATCCCACTCTAGTTCAGAAGAACGGTTTCCGGGTGTATTTATTGTTTTTTCAATCGATTTAATAACTCTGCCGGTTATTGTATAAATCTGAACCTGAACTAACAAATCCTCCCTGGGTTTATTATGCTCAAAACAAAACCGGGTTTTTGTAGTAAATGGATTGGGATAATTCAAGATATGATCAACGATAAGATCTTCATCATTCACTACGGTAAATTCCAATACATATTCTGATGAGTTGTTAAGCACATCCCATGCTTTTATTTTTATAGAATGAGGACCGGGTTCAAACACAGGCAACTGGAAGCGAACAGATCCTTGCCGGTAATTTCCTGTTTCTGCTTCATAAAAATCATTCAACACATAAAGATGGTTATTATCATTATCAATAGTTATAGAAATATCATGCCCTATTGCAATTCCAGAAGTATTAATACCGGATGAATCTGTAAGTTTTAAAATTAAAACCGGGGATTGATTGGTAATACTTCCATTCACAAATTTTTCATCATTAAGCCATGATTGTATTACTGGCCCTTCCTTATCATTATCAGGAACGGAAGAAGAACCTCCTACAACAAATCCGGTAAAATAATCACTACCATCCATAATTCCATTTTCGGAGTAATAACTGAGCTTCCCGTTACCATACTGAAAATTGATATCCCTTGGAGTCTTAAAATCAACTGTAAATTTTCCATTATTGACTAACGTTTTCCCCTTAAATAAAACATTGGATTGTTGCTGAAAAGCTGTAACAGGGCTGGTTGCATCGTTTCCCAGTGTTTTAATAGTTTGGGGCTTGTCAAAAACGGTGGTATAAATTGTTCCAGAGTATCCAGATAAAATTGATCCGTTAAAATCAGTTACTTCTCCTTCGATAACTGCTTTTTCTCCAGCGCTGAGCGTATCGGTTTGCGCCGGCACAATTACAGAATTGATTTTTGTGGTTTTAATTTTAAATTTTGGAAAGGCAAGTGTTAATGACGGATCTCCAAGCAAAGTAAACTTCCGGTTATTAATAATATCCCCGGAAGTCTGATAAGTATAATTTTTCGCAGACATTAATGCTTCACCAAGGCTTTTATAATTACCATTTACATCCGGTTGTAAAGCAAACTGTAAATAATTATTATTAATAATGCGGTTACTGAATGAAAATACCAGCCGCGTTGTTGTCATCAGCCCGATTCCGCCACTATGTGGTCTTAATAAAATATTTTCACCAATAGAACTGATAAAAGGATTATCGTATGGTGCAAAATCACAAGTGGCGGTAATAAACAAGGGAAGCCTGTTATTGTTATTCCATTTATTGATCATATTCTGGTCCAGTATAACCTCCTCCGCCAGGCGTGTTGCGCCTCCATGACCATTAAAATTAAATAGAAGTGTTCCGGTAAAAATTCTGTTGTTAATGGTTTCATTTACCAAAGGGTAACGGCTTCCACCGGAACTACTCTCCTGCCTGAAGGCATCAAGATATATTTTCTGAATATTAAATAAGGGATTAGTGGTGGCGGATGTGCCGGTAATAATTTCAGCATCCTGCAAATGGAGGTTATTATCCTCATCATCCGCTACAAAAGAAATAGAAGTGCGCCAGGAGCCGAAACTTTCTTTACTGAAATATGCCTCTACCTTATCAACATAATTTTTTGCTTCATCAAGATTATTTGCTGGAATTCTTCCAATTCCAATATCGAGGAGATTGGTCACCAACCCGGAATTGATATCTTCAATATCATCCAGAAAACCAAAAAAGTCATCACTTGTGTACGTACTTAATGGATCAAGAGAAATATTACTTTCATAAGAAGGTACTTTATTTGTATTCTTATTTATACGGTTTTTATAATCAAAACTGGCATCGCCAAATAACAAAAGATACTTTGGTCTATTTACCGGATTTCCGGCAGCTTTATCGTAATACATTTTTACAAAATCTCTGATAGCAACCGGATCCTGTGATCCTGAAGAAAACTCATTAAAAATTTGATCCGTTGTAACAACAACAACTTTCAGATTATTTTTTTGCCTGTGAAAAGCTGCTAATCTTTCTGCCTGTGATAAAATTGATACATGAGTAACGATTAAAAAATCTGCCTGTTGAGAATTATGAAGATTTTGATTTTCAACTCTGCCGGCTGATACCGGAACAAGAGCATTAGACGGATTGAAGGCGATGTATTCTTTCAGCCTGCTGCAATCATTAATAAACCTGAATTCATTTGCTGAAAAATTTCCCTGCATCATTTCAGGCACAAAAGAGTTTGTAATATCCCATACCTGTGTGCTGTTATTTACATTGCCAATAACAAACTCCCCGAAATTGTTTCCTACACTGTTCCAATCCCTGAACAAAAGGCGGCCTGTGCTGTTTAATGATAAATTACTTCTTGCATGAATCTCAAACCAATTGAGCCAGGCCTGGGCATTGAATCCTCCCGGTAAATAGGAATAATTAATCTGAAATATTTCCTGTGATATAGGATTATTTGCAATTTGCTGTGATTGTTGGGCAAAGAAATCATAAATACCTGCACCGGTAGACGGAATATTAATTTGCTGAACAACCTGGTTGTTGATACGAACATCAAACCTGCTTTCAACATTAACCGACCTTGCGATACAGTCTGAAATAATTGTAACCGGAAAAATAGTTTGCAGCCCGGGTAAAGTCATTGAAAATGTTCTTGAAAGTGTTTTTCCGGGTGCATTCATAAATTCTTCTCCAAACCAATCTTTGCCACTGGATAAAAGATTCACTGAATCCAGTTCATGAAAATATCTTTCGTTGTAAGAATTAATAGTAATGTTTGCTGTTGTGGTTAATGGAGAAGAGTTTATTCGCATTCCTGTACCTGCAATTGTAATAAAATAATAAGCTGAATCTGAATAGATGTTTTTCTGGTGAGTGAATCTTTTATTCAGCGAATCTTTCAGCCATTTATCGGGGCCTTCTCCATAAAAAAGAAAATAATCAGGTCCATTAAAAACAGCATCGCCCCCATCCGAAACTGACAACGAAATTTCCGACAGATCATCCCGTGGTACTACCTCATTTTTTTCGCTGAGCATTCCTCCACCATTTCCAAAAAGTCTTATAGAATTAGAAGATAGATTCGAAGTATTAATTCCCAGGTTATTTAGAAACGGAACATCAATTTTATATACCCCCGTCTCTTTAATTGCAATCTTATACCAGGTTCCGGTTGCTAATACAGAATTATTCTTATAAATTCTCTGAGCAATACAGTTTTGAGTACACCATATGATGGCAAAAAACAGATAAATAACCAGTTTGGAAACCATACACTAATTAGTGCAAATTGGGGTTTTCACGTCGGGAAAAAAAAGTAATTATGCGCAATAAAATCATCTTATTCTGACTATATTCGCAAACGCCTGAATTGATAAAATTCTGTTCACCCACAATATTTTATCTCAAGCGGCGTTAAATTTATTCCAATTCAAAGGTTTATGCAAAAAACTATGAAAGTGAAAAACTTAGCGTATTTTTTATTGTGTGCCGTTCTAATTGTCTCCTGCAAGGGAAAAGCCATTTTTGGTAAGAAAAAGTATGACAAATCGGAAGTGACCGGCTGGAACTACAATGATAAAACTATGGGCGGCTACCAGATAGCCAAATCGCAGGAGCAGGGTAATGGTCCTGGTTTGGTATTTATCCAGGGTGGTACATTCACGATGGGCCAAACAGAGGAAGATGTGATGGGAGATTATAACAATATTCCGAGAAGAGTTACAGTTCCTTCATTTTATATTGACAAAACAGAAGTTGCTAATGTTCATTACCGGGAATATATACATTGGTTGAACCGGGTGTTTGACCCAAATAATGACCCCTCATACCAACAAATAATTGATGCAGCATTACCCGATACCTTGGTTTGGCGTAGTGAATTAAGTTATAATGAACCACTGGTAGAATATTATTTCCGGCACCCAAGTTTTAATAATTATCCTGTAGTAGGGGTAAGCTGGAAACAAGCTTATGATTTCTGTTTATGGCGTGGTGATCGTGTCAATGAAGGTATTCTGATGCAAAGAGGTTATGCTGCCAAACAAGGGTTACAGGCACAACAAGGTGAAGATAATTTTACAACTAAATCCTATCTATTAGGATTTTATACTCCGCAACCAGGAAAAACAGCAGGTTCTAAAAAGAATCCTTTAAAAACAGCTCAGGGCACACCCCGCAGCACTGTAATAGTAGAAGATGGAATTCTTTTACCGGGGTACCGTCTTCCTACTGAATCAGAATGGGAATACGCCGCTTATGCTTTAATCGGCCAAAATCCAAGACCCAGTCCGAAAGAAGGCAAACGTGGTGAGGAGTTGATCATGAATAAACAAATTTATACGTGGAGTCATAACCCCAGTGGTCTTCGTGATACTCGTCATGGCAGCTGGCAGGGAAATTTCCTGGCTAACTTCAAAAGAGGAAATGGTGACTATGCTGGTGTAGCTGGTGGTCTTAATGACGATGCTATTTACACGCAAGATGTTAAAGCCTCCTTTCCAAATGCTTTTGGCCTATATAATATGGCAGGTAATGTCAGTGAATGGGTGGCTGATGTATATCGTCCGCTTACCTTACTGGATGCTGATGATGCTAACTCATTCCGGGGTAATAAATACCAAAAATTATTTGTAGCTGACCCAACATCTACAGATCCCACTGTACGCTATGCAAGAGATAGTATGGGTCGTGTAAAAATGGCTGATGTAACTGAAAAAGAAAGTAAGGACCGCCGTAATTATCAGCGTGGAAATGTTATTGATTATCTTGATGGTGACTCATTGTCTCAGGCCAATTATGGCTATGGACAAACTACATTGATCAGCGATAAGTCAAGAGTGTATAAAGGTGGCAGCTGGCAGGATTATGCATATTGGCTTAGTCCGGGTACACGCCGTTTTCTTGAAGAAGATCAGGCAAGTGCCACTATTGGCTTCCGCTGCGCTATGGACCGCATGGGAAGCACTGAAGGCAATAAACACAAATCAGGAAATTGGTGGAAATCCCGTAAACAAAAACGTTAAAATAAGTTTTTCATAATATTCAAAATCCCGCCTCACAATGGCGGGGTTTTTTATTTTCTACCCTCTACTTTTGCTGATGATGACGGAAGAGCTTTATAAAATATATCTACAACACCCATCTGTTATTACGGACACCCGGAAGCTAAAAGAAGGAGACCTTTTTTTTGCACTGAAAGGGGCCAACTTCAATGGTAACCGTTTTGCATCTCAGGCAATTGAACATGGAGCTGCCTTTGTCATCATTGATGAAAAAGAATTTGAAATTCCGGGTAAAACAATTTTTGTTGACAGTGTACTTATTGCATTACAGGAATTGGCTCTGTATCATCGCCAACAATTTAAAATTCCCTTTCTTGCAATAACAGGAAGCAATGGAAAAACAACCACCAAAGAATTAGTTCATGCTGTTCTTTCAACTACATATAAAACTTATACAACCGAAGGAAATCTGAATAATCATATCGGTATACCTCTCACGATATTAAACATCCGGAAAGATGCTGAGATTGCAGTAATTGAAATGGGAGCCAATCATCAGAAAGAAATTGAAGACTATTGTAAAATAGTTTTACCCACTCATGGACTTATTACCAATTGCGGTAAAGCACATCTTGAAGGTTTTGGCAGTGAAGAAGGGGTAAGAAAAGGGAAAGGTGAATTATATGATTTTATCAGGGACAATAATGGAACTGCATTTGTTATGTGGGATTATGATTATTTGCAGCAAATGAGCCGGGGTATTCATGAAATAATTAAATATGGTACTCACGATGCAGCTATAGAAGGAATCGTTTTTGAAAGCGAGCCTTTTTTGACTACTAAAATGGTTAAGGGGTTCTCACCTGTTTTAATAAAAACAAATCTGGTAGGTGAATATAATCTTTCCAATATATTAGCATCAATTGCAATAGCAAAACATTTCGGGGTAGAAGAACAACGAATAATTTCAGCCATTGAAAATTATTTTCCGACCAACAGCAGATCTCAACTGATTGAAAAAGGAAGTAACCGGATTATTCTGGATGCCTATAATGCTAACCCAAGCAGTATGAAACTGGGTATCGAAAATTTTGCACGGATGAAAGGTGAAAATAAAATTTTGATACTAGGTGCCATGGCGGAATTAGGTGGAGAGAGTTTATCAGAACATCAATTAATCATTGATTTAATTAAACAATATAATTGGAAAGATGTTGTACTGGTCGGAGGCGATTTTTTAACAATAAAACATCCGTTTCGCACTTTTGAATCTTCAGTAATTGCAAGGGACTGGTTTAAGAAAAGTAAATTTGAAAATTCAGTTATTTTATTAAAAGGCAGCCGGAGTGTTCAGATGGAAAAAGTTTTAGATAATTAAATTAAGCTTATGGAAATTGCCGGTTATATAGCTTCTGTACTTATCGGGATCTCACTTGGCCTTATTGGCGGCGGGGGTTCTATTCTTACCGTTCCTGTATTAGTATACCTGATGAAAATTGATCCTTTACTTGCCACAACCAGCTCCCTCTTTATTGTGGGCACTACCAGTTTGGTTGGCGGGTTGAGAGCTTATGCAAAAAAGCTGGTTGACTTTGAATCAGTAACAGAATTCGGCATCCCTTCTATTTTTTCAATCTTTATCACAAGGCATTTTTTGTTACCCGCTTTACCCAATCGAATACTCACCATCGGTAAGGAAGTTATTACAAAAGATATGTTCCTGATGATCATTTTTGGAATATTGATGCTGGCAGCTTCATTTTCAATGATAAAAAGCAAACAAATTTCAGAAGCGAATGAAGAAACACAAAAAGAACATCAGAATAAAGCCTTTCCACTTGTTCTTTTGGGCTTATTCGTTGGAGTGCTAACAGGTTTCCTGGGCGCCGGTGGCGGATTTCTCATTATCCCTTCATTGGTTTTATTTCTTAAACTGCCAATGAAAACTGCTGTGGGAACTTCGCTTCTTATAATCGCTATTAACTCATTGCTGGGTTTTCTTTTCAGCCTGAAACAATTCGAATACAACTGGACAGTTTTACTTTCTTTTTCTGTGCTGGCAACTGCAGGCATCTTCATTGGCAGTAAGCTTTCAGATAAATTTTCCGGCACAGCTTTAAAAAAAGGATTTGGCTTTTTTGTTCTTATTATGGGAATTTATATAATAATCAGAGAACTTTTTTAGCGATCATTTAATTTTGCAACCAATGTTATTGTAATAAATAAAGATCGTTTCAATTTTACAATTCTAAAAAATAAAAAATGAAAATAGAACAGATATACACCGGATGCCTTGCACAAGGTGCTTATTATATTGAAAGTGATGGTGAGGCCGTAGTAATTGATCCTTTGCGTGAAGTAGATCCCTACATTCAAAAAGCAGAACGCAATCATGCAAAAATCAAGTATGTATTTGAAACCCATTTTCATGCAGATTTTGTTTCGGGCCATCTGGATCTTTCAGATAAAACCGGAGCAACAATTGTTTATGGTCCCACTGCTGCCCCTTCATTTAAAGCACATATTGCAAAAGATGGTGAGGGGTTTAAAGTAGGCAAAGTCAGCTTTGAAGTATTGCATACCCCGGGACATACGATGGAGTCTGTTTGTTATCTATTAAAAAATGAACAGGGAAAGGATGTAGCTCTTTTTTCCGGCGATACATTATTTATTGGAGATGTGGGACGTCCCGATCTTGCACAGAAAGCTGCTAACATGACCCAGAATGAATTGGCAGGAATCCTGTTCGATTCTTTAAGAAATAAAATAATGCCCCTTGCTGATGACATCATCATTTATCCTGCACATGGCGCCGGCAGTGCCTGTGGTAAAAATATGAGTAAAGAAACAACGGATACATTGGGCCATCAGAAAGCAATCAACTATGCTTTGCGTGCCAATATGTCCCGTGATGAATTTATTAAAGAAGTACTTACCGGATTAATGCCACCACCCTCTTATTTTCCTTTGAATGTGATGTTGAACAAGCAGGGCTATGATAGCATTGATGAGGTATTAAAACGCGGGCAGCATGCGATGAGCCCGGAGGCTTTTGAAACAGCAGCGAATGAAACAGGAGCAGTTATTTTAGATACCAGGGATCCACAAGTTTTTGAAAAGGGATTTGTTCCCAACTCGATTAACATCGGCATTGATGGACAGTTTGCACCCTGGGTAGGAACATTAATCCCTGATATAAAACATCAAATTTTACTGGTCTGTGAACCAGGCCGGGAAGAAGAAGTAATTACAAGGCTTAGCCGCGTAGGATATGATTATACAATCGGTTACCTGAAAGGTGGAATTGAAGAATGGAAAAAATCCGGTAAAGATATTGATCACATTACTTCCATCAACGCTGGTGAGCTTGCTGAACTTATGAAAAATCAGGAAATTAATTTATTGGATGTAAGAAAACATACCGAATATGAAAGTGAACATATAATGAAAGCTGAAAACACTCCCCTGGATTATATTAATGAGAGTATGCCGCAGATTGATAAAAACAAAACTTACTACGTACACTGCGCCGGTGGATATCGCAGCATGATATTTACTTCGATACTCCGGGCAAGGGGTTTCAATAAATTAATCAATATTAATGGCGGGTTTAAAGCTTTAAAAGAAAGTGGCAGGTTTCATATTACGGATTATGTTCACCCTCACAGTTTGTTATAAAATAATCCTGAGAGAATCTTTTTCTTTCGGACCGGGTTTAACATCCCGGTTTTTTATTTTTACTATTGTAGCTTTATGTGAAATATTTTTTGCCATAAAAACTTTTGTTTTGGCAGAGAAGCTTTCTTTATAACTCTTTAATTAAAATAATTAAACCATGAGTATTGCTGATTGGCTAAAACAACCCTGGCCTTGGTATGTAGCCGGACCGTTGATTGGATTGCTGGTGCCTGTTTTATTATTAATCGGTAATAAAAGCTTCGGCGTTTCTTCTTCTCTTCGTCATGTTTGTGCAGCTTGTTTTCCTGCTAATATTTCATTTTTTAAATATGATTGGAAAAAAGAATTATGGAACTTGTTTTTTGTAGCAGGAATTATGATTGGAGCAGTATTGATTTCTCAATTTTTCTCCAACCCCAATCCAGTGCATTTAAACCCTAAACTGGTTGAAGAACTCGGGCAATATGGTATTAACAACAGTAGTAATAAACTTTTTCCCCCGGAATTATTCAACTGGAATACGCTTATTTCACTCAAAGGAGTAGTTATCATGCTTGCCGGAGGTTTTCTTGTTGGCTTTGGAACAAGATATGCAGGTGGATGTACCAGCGGACATTCTATTATGGGGTTGTCTAATCTGCAATTGCCTTCCTTAATTGCTACTATTTCATTTATGGCGGGTGGGTTTATTGCTGCTAATTTCCTTTTACCACTAATTTTAAAACTTTAAGAAAGGGTTAATCATGAAATCAATTGAAACGATAAACGAAAAACAACATCATAAATTCCTGACAGATAATACCGATTTTGAAGTACGTTCAATGGATACGATTTGTGTGAATGAATCAGAATTAAAACATCCATTCTGGCACAACCTGAAATATTTGGGAGCAGGAATTCTGTTTGGAATCTTCCTTGTTAAAGCGGAAGTAATATCGTGGTTCCGCATACAGGAAATGTTTCGCCTGCAAAGTTTTCATATGTACGGTGTCATTGGTTCGGCTGTCGTAGTTGGCGCCATATCAATATGGCTGATCAAAAAATTTAAACTAAAAACGATGTATGGTGAGCAGATAGAATTTATCACTAAAAAAATCAATAAAGGCCAGGTATATGGAGGATTACTCTTTGGTTTTGGCTGGGCACTTACAGGGGCCTGCCCCGGTCCGTTATATGCATTAATCGGAAACGGCGCTACAGTAATCATTGTAACTTTATTTAGCGCTGTTGCCGGTACCTGGGTATATGGTTATGTAAGAGAGCATTTGCCACATTAATAGTTCAATATTATTTGAAATGAAACCAACTGGATTTTTTTTTTCCGTTATTGCATTTTTATTTCTTATTAACTCCACTACAGGAATTTCTTCCTGTGCTTATAATGATAAATCTTTTACAGATACAACTGAACATCTGTGGCGCGGCTGGAACAAGTACCAGATTCCGGAAAATGATACTATGGCAAGATATGGCCGGGAGCTAATTGAAAACACATCTTATTATCTCGGCCCTAAAGGAATTATTGCACATCTTTCCAATGGTATGAATTGCCAGAACTGTCATCTCAATGGCGGTACCGTGCCTTGGGGAAATAATTATGGCGCAGTGTTTTCCACCTATCCGAAATTCAGAGCAAGAAGCGGTGGATTAGAAACAATTCCTAAAAGAGTGAATGATTGTTTACAAAGAAGCCTTAATGGAAATGCCATTGACAGTAACAGTAAAGAAATGAAAGCGATTATAGCATACATGCATTGGCTTGGTGAAGGAATTAAAAAAAATTATGCGCCAAAAGGAAGTGGTATCATGGAAATTCCTTTTCTTGACAGAGCCGCCAATCCAGAAAAAGGTAAACTGATTTTTGTAAGCAAATGCCAACGCTGCCATGGTAGTGATGGACAAGGAGAAAAAAATCCAGATGGATATGGATATAAATATCCTCCGCTTTGGGGACCAAACAGTTTTAATTCTGCTGCGGGTTTATTTCGTATTAAGGGATTTGCCGGTTATGTAAAAAACAATATGCCCTTTGGCGAAGTGGAATATCATAACCCTCAATTGACAAATGAAGAAGCATGGGATGTTGCTGCATTTGTTATCTCACAACCAAGGCCATCAAAAATATTTAAAGAAGATTGGCCGGATATTTCAAAAAAACCAATTGACCATCCTTTCGGGCCCTATTTAGATGGATTTAGTGAAGAACAACATAAATACGGGCCATTCAAGCCTATTAAAAAAGCAAGAGAGGAAATGGCAAAAAATAATGCAGGCAAATAAATAATTATAGCCTGCATTAAATAAAATATATTCTTTATTACCCAGCAAAAATATATTTACATCCATGTTCCTGCGCCCTGCCTAAAGCCCATACACCCGATGGTACCACCTGAACTCCCGGAAGCAAACCCGCCTTCCACTCTTTCATTACATCTTCTGCTGTCATTTTCATGCCTGCTGCCAATGCATTAGAATATACTGTCATCGCTGCATTGCAAACACAGAACATAACACCACTTGCCTGCAATTCGTTGATACCAATCTCCACATCTCCAAATCCTGGTGCTTTGAAATCCCCTTTTTTAGGTTTCCAGAATGGGTTACGAACATTCATTGCAGTGGCTGCATCAGCAGCCTGAAATGCTCCTCCAATTTCCCTTGTCTTAAATACATCGGCGAATTTATATTTTTCCCAAAGCCGATCTTCGAATGCATAAGGAATTGCATTATGACGCAATACTACAACTACACTGCAATCTTTTTCAGACGAACCGGTAGCAGCATTGGTTAATAGAAAAACCCTTGGCCATACAAAGGGCATAATTTCATGTGGCTGCGTAGCATCAAATACCGCTTTGTGTTTCCCTTTTATCTGGTTGAACCATGCATCTGGATCTTCAGGGTTGACTGAAAAATCAGATATTTCTTTTGCCTGGGCAGGTATTACAGGCGCAATGGTTGCAAGACCTAAAGCGGCTGCACCGGTTGCTAATTTACCAATGAAACTACGGCGGTCTGGTTGTTGTGGATTGAATTCAGGAGTTGACATTGTATAAAGGTTTTCGTTAAAAAATTTAAGTTACTCAAAAAAGCACGTTAAGCTACAAAAAAAATTATAACTGCGATTTTTTTATTTCAATTAATTTCAAATAGAAATCGTAATTTAAATCCCTTAACTATCATTATATGAAATCAGTATTATTTTTTTTCTGTTTAATGCTCTCTTTAAGCAATCAGTTATTTTCTCAATCACAACCTTATAATATCGTCTTTGATCTTACTACCAGCGATACAGCTGCTCACCAACGGGTTATCCGTTGGTCCAACTTAATATTAGAATCGCATCCCGATGCAAAAATTGAAATCGTTTTTTATGGTAAGGCCCTGGACATGGTTGTTACAGGCAAATCCAGCGTATCTACTGATGTAATAAAGCTGGCCACGGAAAAAAAGGTAACCTTTGCTGCCTGCGAACATGCTATGAAGGTTTTCAATATTAATAAAAGTCAACTACTTAACGGAGTAACAACAGTACCCGATGCCTTATATGAGCTGGTTATAAAACAAGCAGAAGGATATGGCTATATCAAAGTGACTAACTAAACATTCAAAATCATCCTGATTAGTGACAAGAATCACTATCAGCTAAATAAGCAAAAGATAGGTTTGTGGTTATCAATTCGCAAACCAATGACACATTTTCAAATATTGATAATTGGAGGCGGCAATGCCGGCATCTCCACTGCTGCACAATTGCTTCGTAAAAAAAAGGGATTACAAGTTGCGATTATCGAGCCTTCCGAAAAACATTATTACCAACCGGCATGGACATTAGTCGGCGGAGGTACATTCAATATAAACGATACAATAAAAAAAGAAGCCTCTGTAATTCCAAAAGGAGCCAAATGGATTAAGGATGCTGTTATTTCATTTCAGCCGGAACAAAATCAGGTAACCACAAAAACCGGAAACATTTACTCATACGATTACCTTATCGTGGCTCCGGGAATACAACTCAACTGGAATTGGGTGAAAGGATTGCCGGAAACAATTGGTAAGAATAATGTTACCAGTAATTATTCATTTGATTTAGCACCTTATACTTTTGAATGTATTCAATCAATGAAACCGGGAATGACAGCTTTATTCACCAGCCCTTCCACTGCACTAAAGTGTGGGGGTGCTCCCCAAAAAATCACCTATCTGGCAGCGGATTATTTTCGTAAACATGATTTAAAAGGAAAAATAAAAGTAGATTTTTCAACTGCCGGCAAGGTTATTTTTGGAATAAAAAAATATGCTGTCGAATTACAAAAAGTGGTTGACAAATTAGGTGTTGAAATGCATTATCGGCACGATTTAATTGCTGTTGATGGAAATAATAAAATGGCAACTTTTAAAATAACTGATGAAAACGGAATTACTTCTGAAATCATCAAGCATTTTGATATGCTGCATGTAACCCCGCCTCAAAGTGCACCTGATTTTATAATTCAAAGTCCAATAGCAAATGAAAAAGGCTGGGTGGATGTTGATAAATACACTTTGCAACATACCCGTTATAAAAATATATTCGGCATCGGCGATGCCACCAGTACACCGAATGGTAAAACTGGTGCAGCCGTAAGAAAGCAGGCTCCGGTATTAGTACAAAATTTATTTTCATTAATGGAAGGAAAAGAAATGAAATCAAAATATAATGGTTACAGCAGTTGCCCGATTGTGGTAGGTTACGGAAAATTGATTTTAGCAGAATTTGATTATGATAATAAACCATCGGAAACTTTTCCATTTGACCAGAGCAAACCCCGTTGGAGCATGTGGATCTTAAAAAAATATATTCTTCCCTGGCTTTACTGGCACAAAATTTTAAAAGGAACTGCTTAACTATTCGTAATATTTATCACCAATATTTCCCGGAATTACAGACCTTTGCTCCCCTTATGATAAATTGGATTTTAAAAAACAAATTATTACTGATTGGAATTGTTGTCGGCGCTTTGGCAGGCTTCTTTTATTGGAAAGAAGTTGGGTGTAGTACCGGCACTTGTTTGATTACTTCCAAATGGCATAATAGTACAGCTTACGGAGCCCTGATGGGTGGTCTGCTTTTCAGTATGTTTAAAAAAGAAAAGAAAGGGAATGAAAATGAGTGAGAAGAAAAGCAGTAAAAGTTATTTAGTATCCACTATCAGTTGCCAATGTCCACGATGCCGTGAAGGCAAACTTTTTAAAAACCCTGTAAGCATCAGCCTGAAAAAGAATATGGCCATGAGCTCCAATTGTACCGTTTGCGGGCAATCTTTTGAAATGGAGCCCGGATTTTATTATGGCACCGGATATGTAAGCTATGCACTGACAGTAGCATTAAGTATTACCACATTTGTTGCCTGGTTTGTTTTGATTGGCATGTCGGTTCATGACAACCGGTTTTTTATATGGATTGGCTCCAATGCTGTTTTTTTAATACTTCTACAACCCTGGCTGATGCGTCTGTCAAGAAGCTTCTGGATTTCCTGGTTTGTAAAATATGAACCTGATCGGAAAAGAAATGGTTGATAGCAGGTTTTTTACTTTCCTGTTTTACTAAATTTTCCATGAAATAAAATTCAAAGCTATTTGTAAGTTTAGTTCTTCCCGAATTTATCTGATCAATTACTGATCAAGACTCATCTTTGGTAGTACGCACCAAGCCGATACCGGCAATGAAAAATATAATACCCAGAATTCCATAAACGATTGATAATTTTACATCATGGGTATTGCCTGAGGTATTAGCGAACAAGACAGCGGTATAAATAAGCCCTCCAATTCCAAGAAGCGTTAATAAAACGCCGAAGATTCTTTTGACATTCATGTTTTTGTATTTAATAATTGATTTAATAAAAATCAGGCTTCTTCATAAAACTATATGGCTTGTAAACTGAAT